>JAFAFD010000093.1 GCA_023423675.1 Pseudomonadota bacterium
GAACGCGCGCGGCTTCGATACCGGCACGCCCGATGGCACCATGGGCCCGGCGACACGGCGCGGCGTGCGTGCCTATCAGCAAAGCCTGGGTCTGCCCGCCGATGGTTATCCCACGCTGGAGCTGCTGCAGCGACTGCAGTGATCGCCGGACACTGCTGAACGAAAAAAATGGGTGCCATCGGGCACCCATTTTTCATGCGTGGCGCCCGGCTTTACTGGTCCAGCGCGATCCGGTAGATGCCGTAGCTGCCGGTGCCGCCATTGACACCGGTGTCATCGGCGCGGTCCACGCTGATGTTGGCCAGGCCCGCTGCCTGCGCGACACCCAGCTCGTTGGGCGCCGACTTGAACAGCACCTTGCCCGCGGTCGGCACCTTGGTGAAGCGCCAGCTGCTGGTCGCGCCGTTGCTGGCGCGCGTGATGTTCTTCTGCGCCTTGACGTAGTTCAGCACCACTTCGCGGTTGGCGTCGGGCGAGGCCCAGACGATGTCGAAGGCCTTGCCCGTGCCCAGGATGAAGGGCGCGCTGCTGTTGGCGCGGTAGTTGTTGGTGGCAACGATGAACTCCTTCGCGTTGTCCATCGGCAGGCCCTTGTAGCGCAGGTTCCTGATGCGCTCGCCGCCCTGGGCCGGGTTGTTGACGTTGTACTTGGGCTGGGTCACGTCGATCTCGTAGCTGATGTCCGGCGAGGTGAACACGTCGAAGTTGTAGCCGGGGAACGACGCGCCGGGTTGGATGCCGGTCTTGCTGTCGTTGATCAGCCACTGGTCTTCGGTCTTGGCCGGATCGATCTGGTTGAAGCGGTTGGCCGCGTTCTCCAGCCACTGCTTGATCTGCGCGCCGTTGACCTTCACCGCATGGATGGTGTTGTTGTCGTACAGGTAGAGGTCGGCCGCCGCCGAGACGGTCATCGTGCCGGCAGCCACATCGGTGAAGTCGGTGCTGCCGGAGAAGCCCGCCTTGAATGGCGCCGTGACGGACAGCACCGGCAGGCCCGCGTACTGGGGCAGGCTGGCCCGCACGTAGTCGGCCACATACGCCTGCTGCGCCTGGTTGACGATCTGCAGCGCACCGACGTTGCCGACGTCGGCAAACATCGAGCTCAGGCGGAAGTCGCTGGTGCCAATGGGCGAGGCGACATAGGCGCGGGTCTTGTTGTGCAGCTCGTCCACTGCGGCCACCACGGCCGGGTCGGAATCCACATACACCGTCTTGCCGGCGGCATCCTTGGAGTCGGTGGTGCGCACCTGCACGTCGGTCTTGGCGGTGTCGACCGACCACTTCTTCGCCGTGCCGTCCCACTTGAGCGCGTAGTTGATCACACCCAGCGCCTTGCCCCACGAGCTGGCCATGACGGCCGGCACGCCGTTGACCGTGCCCTTGGCGTTGTCCGCACCCTCGAACCTGTAGGCCGGGCTGGCGCCGCGGTCCGGGAAGGTGTTGTGCTCATGGCCCATCACGATGCCGTCGATGCCAGGCACTTCCTTGGTGATGTAGTAGCCGGGGTTTTCCATCTGCGGGAAGTAGCCGCTGGCGCTCATGCCGCCGTGCAGCAGCACGAACACCAGGTCGGCGCCCTTGGCGCGCACTTCGGGCACGTACTTGGCCGCGGTGTCGCGGCCGTCCTGCGTGCTGACCTTGCCGTCGAGCTTGTCCTTGTCCCAGTTCAGGATGCCGGGCGTGGTGATGCCGATCACGCCGATCCTGATCGGCAGCGACACGGCCGTGCCATCGGCCTGCGTGGCGGCCAGCTGGCGCTCGAGGATGACATAGGGATCGACCAGCGGCTTGTTGCTCTTGAGGCTGGTGACGTTGGCCGTCACGATGGGAAAGCCCGGTCCCTTGTCCTTGGAGCCAATGGCCGGGTCGACCCCTGCGACATCCAGCCCGCCGCCCAGGATCTGGCTGAGAAACGGCAGGCCGAAGTTGAACTCATGGTTGCCCAGCACCCCGGCGTCGTACTTCAGCGTGGCCATGGCCTTGTACATGGACAGCTGCTGCGTGGCCGGCAGCGGCGCGACCTGCGCCTCATAGGTGCCCAGCACCGTGCCCTGGACGGTGTCGCCGTTGTCCACCAGCAGGTTGTTGGGGAATTCGGCGCGCGCCTGGTGGATCAGCGTCGCGGTGCGCTCCAGGCCCACGGTCTTGTCTTCCTTGTCCGAGTAGTAGTTGAAGCTGCGCGCGTAGTAGTGCAGGTCGGTGGTCTCGAGCAGCGCCAGCTGGGCGGTGGCGTTCTGCACCACAGGCGCGGGTGCCGGAGCGGGAGCGGCATCGTCGCTGCCGCCGCAGGCCGACAGCGCCAGCGTGGCGCTCAGCGCCAGCAGGAATGGCAGGCGATGGCGGTGCAGGTCGCACGAACCCGGTACGTGATGGGACATGGAAAGGCCTCTTGGGTGGTGATGCGGGAATGGGGCGGGTACCCGGTGAAGGGTGCCGCCCCGCAGCCGGCTGGCCATGCCAGACAAGAGCTGCCCTGCCATTCTTGGGGCGAAGATTGACGGCTTTGTGACGGCGAAGTTGCCATGCCGCGACACCGCGGCGCATCCACATTGCGCCTCCCGAAGCGTTGCAGCCTTCCTTCGTTCCACTATAGTGGAATTCCAGTATATTAGAGGGTTATGTCTGCAACCACATCACCCGAGAGCCTGATCCCGCGGC
>JAFAFD010000141.1 GCA_023423675.1 Pseudomonadota bacterium
ATATGGGCCACGGTTTCAAGGATGCGCGGCACCGCCTCGATACGACCAATCTCAGCGATGTCGTTCAGCAGATTGGGATCGGTCAGGGTATGCATGTAGGGGCAGTCGGGCGCGGTGGCGCATCATCCCATGAAACCGCCGGGGCAGCCGGGGCGCTGCCTGGTCGGGAATGATTGTCCTCCTCCAGTCAGCACCAGCCAGCAACAGCCGCTCTGGGTTACTTCCGGCATTCGCCCGTTTCCCCATCCAGCCCTCATCGTAGGCGCTCATTCAAGCCAAGGGATGGCCGATGCGTCGTAGTGCGCTGTGGGCGGTACTGCTTCTGTTCTCACCCGTAATTGCCAGTGCATCTGCACCCAAGGCACGTGCTTGCGAGGACGGCGCGTCAGCCGCCCTGCTCGGATCACAGTGCGCCACGGTGGACGTTCCACTTCGCCATGCCGATCCATCAGGCGAGCACATCACGCTGTTCCTGCGGCGCATAGCGGCCAGTGCGGACGTACCCAGACGAGGCGAGGTCTGGCTGATCTCTGGTGGCCCGGGCGAGTCGGGGGCGTCCCTGTATCCCCTGATCCAGACCTACCAGCGTGCGTTCCCCGGGTTTGATCTTGTGATCCCCGACCACCGGGGCACGGGTCGCTCGTCGCGGATCTGCCCGATCCAGGAGGCACCGGAAAGCCCGGCAGGCACGGGACTGGCAGACGCCGAATGGGGCCCGTGCATCGGCAGCATGTACGCCAACCTGCAGCGCACGTCGGCCTTTTCCATCACTGAGGCTGCGCATGACCTCGGCACTCTGATGTCACAGGCAGATCGCAGCGGGCAGGTGTTGCTGTATGGCGTTTCCTACGGCACCCAGCTGGCGCTGCGTTCGCTCCAGGTCAATGATCTTGATGTGGATGGGCTCATCCTCGACGGACTGGTGCCGCCCGAGACCACTGAAACATGGGACCTCAGCCGGCGCACCGCGCTTGTTGACCAGGTCGGGCGGCAGAGCATGGATGAACGCAGCCTCCGGCAGTATCGGACACTGCTGGCCATGAAGGATGCGGCCTGGCAGAAGGACGTGCCGGGCGGCGACCTGCGCCGGTTCTTCGCCGCTCTGCTGAGCTTCCCTGCGCTGCGCGATCGAATGCCGAAGATCGTGCAGGACCTTTCCGAGGGTGATGCCCGCACCCTCGTTGCCACAGTAAAGGACTGGAATGCCGCGCTGGCGCAGCTGGGACAGGCAGGAAACAACCAGCCGGCCCTGCCGCTGGTGATGCTCATCGCTGCCTCGGAGAACAACGCACGTCCGGAGCTCAGCATGGAGACCGTGAACGAAGAGGCCAAAGATGCGTTGTTCGTCAGTCCCATTCCCGGCCTGCTCGTCAGTGGTAGTGTCCCGCGTTACCCGCGTGATGCCTGGCTCGGAAAAACCCCGGACACCCTGCCACGGACACTGATCCTGCAGGGGACGCTGGATCCGAATACCGCCTACGCCGGTGCCCAGGAACACGCCGCCATGCTCCGCGGGTCGGGGCCTGTCACGTTCCACACGGTGGACCGCGGCGCTCATCTGCTGCCGTTGGTAGCGCCAGGCTGCTTTGTTGCGGCTGTCGGCAGCTTCATTGGCGGTGGCGTGGTCAGCGAGCGCTGTGTAGAGCCCGCTTCAGAGTGAGTGAGCTCCCATAGACCGCGTAAGACCAGAAGGCGCTAACCGAGCGCGAAGACCCAGCATCATGCCGAGACCTCTCCTTCACTGTGCGTTCGACGGATCTTTCAAGGCACCCCTCTAGTCTGCAGGCTCGTTCACGACGGGATGCCGACATGGCCATCAAGACAGCGGAAGACCTCTTCATCCATGAACTCTCCGACATCTACAGCGCCGAGAAGCAGCTGACCAAAGCGTTGCCACGCCTGGCCCGTGCAGCCGACAACCCCGGGCTGGCCAAGGCTTTTGAAACCCACCTTGAGGAAACGCAGGGCCAGATTGAACGCATCGAGCAGGTCGTGGAAGTACTGGGCATCCGGCTGAAGCGCATCAAGTGTGCGGCAATGGAGGGCCTGGTCGAGGAAAGCAAGGAAGTGATCGATGCAATCGACAAGGGCCCGGTGCGCGATGCCGCGCTGATCGGTGGCGCGCAGAAGGTCGAGCATTACGAGATTGCCTCATACGGCACGATCGCGGCATTGGCCAAGCAGCTTGGCTACAAGGATGCGCTGCCGCTGTTGCTGGAAACCCTTGAGGAAGAAAAGGCCACCGACGAGAAACTCACGTTGCTCGCCAAGGGTGGCGGCAACGCGAAGGCCGCTCAGGCGGCGTAGCCCGGGCACTGGGCTGCCATGACGCCGCCAGCGACGGCGGCGCCCCCCTTGACCGCATACACCGAGGTGCCTGCATGCATCCAGACATCCTGGGCTGGGTGGCCACCGTGGTATTGATGGCCACCCTGATCCGGCAGATGGTCAAACAGTGGCAGTCTCCTCACCCGGAGGCCGTGTCGAAATGGTTGTTCCTCGGGCAGATGACCGCCTCCACGCTGTTCACCATCTACAGCGCGCTATTGGGCTCCACCGTGTTCGTGGTCACCAATGCGCTGTTGCTGTTGACCGCGGTGGTCGGCCAGGTGATGGCGTGGCAGCGCCGCCGAAACGCCAGCGCAGCAACTGATGGACGCTGACCATGAGCACGAAAAGCGCGGTGATCATCATCGACCTGTTCAGCCTCTTTGACTTCCCCGAGGGCCGCGCGCTCGGCCCGGCGGCAGTCCGGGCAGCTTACGAGGCCGCGACTCTCATTGCTGCGTTCGACGAGCGGGATCTGCCCGTCATCTTCGCCAACGACAACTTTGGCGACTGGAAGCGTGATTTCCCAGGCCTGGTTGAAGCGTGTCGCCAGCGCGGCGGGCATGCCGCAGGCATTGCCGAACGCCTGGCGCCGCAGCCGCGGCATTACTTCATCCTCAAGCCCAAACATTCCGCGTTTCTGGCAACACCGCTGCCCGTGCTGCTGGCCAAGCTGGGCGTCCAGCGCCTGATCCTTGCCGGCATGGCACTGGATTCCTGCGTGCTGGCCACCGCCCTCGACGCCAACTCGCGTGAATACGAGACGGTCGTCGCATGGGAAGCGACCGCTGCCCTGCCGGATCGACAGAAGCCGGCGCTGCAGCTGCTGCAGCGCTCCGGCGCCGCGAAGGTGCTGGGCATGCGCGAGGTCATCGCACTGCTTGATGCATAGCTCCCGGGATCGCCGGGCGCAGATCAGCCCAGATGAGGCTGCACCACCGCGTTCAGGTGGTCCATGGCAGCCCAGGGGCTGCCCTCGCGGCCTGCCCGTCTGACGAAGCCACGCCAGTCTGCATAGGCCGCCTGGCTCAGCTCGTGTGCATCGGCAGGCAGCAACCTCATGGACCAATATGGGAACATCCGGCGACCTACGCGCCCACGTGCCAACTCGACGATCTCGCGATGGCTGCTGGCGCCCAGAATGCGCGAATACGCCACGCCCAAGGCATCTTCCGGGCCTTCGATGTACTGTAGAAAACGCTGCCCATCGAATAGCAGTACGCCGGTGATCCCGGCATCATGATTGAATCGGGCCGCGTCTTCGACCATCGCGGTCAGGCGCTGTGGATCAAGACCGGGGAGTGCCTCGCTGGCGTAGGCGATTGCGCGGTTTGCCATGGTGCTTATGGATGGGTTTGCCTGAGAGGAAATGTACGGATCCCGCGTCAACGCCGGGTCTTTGCTTGGCCCGCTTGCCGTGAAACAGCGGCCGTCACGCAATCTGTACCGTTCACGATTACCCTGTGAGGAGATGCTCAGCAGGTCTTCACATGCGGCGTTGCGATCTACCGGTGTCCTGTCCCGACTCCCTGGCATACAGACTGCTGCAGGACAGCGCGTGGGTGCACGCGGGGTTGGCTGAATCAGCGCCCGCAGAACTCCGCACTGTGCTGACGATGATCCTCGACTGCCCGGAACCGCTGTGGATCGCGTGGGGGCCGGACAACCTGTTCTACTTCAACGACGCATTCTCGCCCTGGATGGGAAACAAGCTGGACGGCGCCATGGCCAGCCCGGTCAGGATTGTCTGGCACGACGTCTGGGACGAGCTGGGCGGTGCGATTGCCGATGCCATGGCCGGTACCCATCGCAGCTTCCGTAACCTGCGCGTGTTCATGGATCGGGATGGCACGCGGCGGGAGACCTTCTGGACATTCTCGTACTCGCCCATCCGCATTGCTGACGGCAGCGTCGGCGGCATCCTGTGCGTGGTCAGCGACCAGACCGAGTTCGTCTCCGAACGCAATGAGCACTCACGGCAGGTGGAAGCCATCAGCGAGGAGGCGCGGCTGGCCCATGCCGAACTGGTGAGGGCGCGCGAGCAGCTGCGGCAATCGCAGAAGCTGGAAGCCATTGGCCAGTTGACCGGCGGTGTCGCCCACGATTTCAACAACCTTCTGCAGGTCATCACCGGTTCGGTGGACATGCTGCGTTACGGCAGCCCTCGCGACGAGCGGCAGAATCGCCATATCGAGGCCATCGGTGCAGCTGCCGACCGCGCCACCAGCCTGGTGTCCCATCTGCTGTCCTTCTCGCGCAGGCAGACCCTGTCACCCGAAGTATTCGACCTCTGCGCGGGCGTTGAAGGACTGGCCGACATCATCCGCACCCTGCTCGGCGGGCGGGTCGGCCTGCAGCTCGACCTTCCCGACAAACCGCTCCATGTACTGTTGGACAAGACACAGCTGGATACCGCGCTGATCAACCTGGCGGTAAATGCGCGCGACGCGATTGCCGAGCACGGCACGGTGCGCATCTGCGTGCGGCGGGTGGAGGCGATGCCATCGGTACGGTTTGCGCCACCGCTGAAAGGCATGTTTGCCGCGGTCTCGGTCAGCGATGACGGGTGCGGTATTGATGCTTCGGTGATGACCCACGTGTTCGATCCGTTCTTCACCACCAAGGGCGTGGGTGAAGGTACCGGCCTGGGGCTCAGCCAGGTGTTTGGCTTCGTCAAGCAGTCTGAGGGCGAGGTGGATGTTGAAAGCACGGTGGGCGAGGGCAGCACCTTCGTGCTCTATCTGCCGTTGACACATCAGACGCCCGCGGCCGTCGGTATTTCCGAGACGCAGTCGCTGCACGACGCCAAGGGTCTGAACGTGCTGGTAGTGGAAGACAACGTGGATGTGGCTGCATTTGCGGTGTCCGCACTGCGCGAGCTCGGTTGCGGCGTCTTCCTTGCCCGCAACGGCAGCGATGCGTTGGCCGAGCTGGAGCAGAACCATCAGCGCTACCACTCTGTTTTTTCCGATGTGGTCATGCCGGGCATCAGCGGCCTGGAGCTGGCGAAGACGCTTCGCGAGCGCTATCCCGATCTGCATGTGGTGCTGACCAGTGGCTACAGCGAGCTGCTGGCACGCGAGACCGATCACGGCTTCGCGCTGCTGCGCAAACCCTACACGCTGGGTGATCTGGCCCGGGCGATCAACCCGCCCAGAGCGTCGTGTGCGGCGGTTGAGCCTGCAGGAGATGCAACGGTGTGGCGCACGCTGTCGTGAACACACCAGAGGTGTTAACGATTGCTGGCTGAAAGATTGACAACCCTTTGCCTCGGTCTTGATGGGGTCGATCACGGTGCAGTTTCTATGCTGGGCGCGCCATCGGAACAATGGCGACGCCACTGGAGACGCACCATGCAACGCGATCAGAAAGACCTTCCTCACCCGGACCCGGAAGCGCAGGCTACCGATCCCGTCAGCCCGCTGCGGGCGAAACTGCATAACCACCGCAATCATGATGAAGCACTGAAGGAAACCTTCCCCGCCAGCGACCCCATCTCTCCGTTCCTTGCCGCGCCAACGCCGGAAGAGCAGCAGAAGCGCCTCGATGAGCGGGTGAAGTTGCCAGACCGGCGCATGGATGAGGAGGCCGCGGGAGGTGACCAATGATCCAGCCGCGATTTGCGCGCGTCGCGTCCGCGACGGCACGATTGTCCGGCAGCCTGGGAGCGTTTGTCGCCGCGCTGGGCGTGATCATCATCTGGGCCGCCAGCGGGCCGGCATTCCACTTCAACGACACGTGGCAGCTGGTGGTGAATACCGGTACCACCATCGTCACCTTCCTGATGGTGTTCCTGATCCAACATACGCAGAACGCCGATACCGCTGCGTTGCACATCAAGCTGGATGAGTTGATCCGTGTCAGCAAGGATGCCAACCAAGAGCTGTTGAATCTGGAGTCGATGGAGCCGGCTCACCTTGAGGAGATCCGCCAGCGCTACGAGGCGCTGGCGAAGACGGCGGCGGATATCAAGTCGAAGAAGGAGCGCTGCATGCCTTGCGAAGGCCGCCCGGGTATCCACCCCTGAAGAGCACGTCGAGTTAAGCGGCCGAGGTGTACGGTTCAACCCACGACGTCAGAATGTCCATTGCTGCTTCGGCCGCCTCCGCATCTCCGCTGCGCTGCGCGAAACCGATCCAGTCAGCACGGGCAAGCCGCGCCAGCTCATCAGGCTGTATCGGGAGCCAGCGCATCGGCCAGAACGGCAGGCGCCGGCTTCCCACTCTGCCACGATGCAGTTCGATGAGCCCTGTGTGGCTGGATGCACCCTGTACCCGCGAGTAGGCCACGCTCAAGCCGTCTTCGGGCCCCTCCATGTACTGGAGGAATCGGAGGCCATCGAACAGCAGCACTCCGGTGACCCCAGCATCACGATTGAACCGTGCGGCGTCGTCAACCAGTTCGTCCAGCTTTCCACTGCCCAGGCCCAACGTGTCACCCGCAACGGCTGGGCCCGCTTCGCTGATGTATGCAACGGCCCTGATAGGCATCGGCTCCTCCGTTTTTTGCGAATCCCCCCGGGATCCCACAAGAATAAGCCTGATGCGAGGAAGGCGTGTTCCGGTGGCGTGCATTCTATGGATGGATCACGTTCGAACCGACCAGCGGCAGACCGCGCGTGCCAACGGGGAGGTACTACTGAGGCCGCTCGAGGTAGGGGTGCAGGTATACGTGAAGACGGTCCATCGCGGTGGACCTTCGGGGAGACGGGCGGGTTGATCTGACGAACCCCGTCCAGTCAGCACGGGCTACCGAGCGCAGCTGACTGGGATCGGCCAGGAGCCAGTGCATGGACCAGTAGGGCAGAAGCCTGCAGCCAACGGTCCCGCGCCCCAGTTCCACGATCTCCGAATGGAATGCCGACGAAAGAATACGTCTGTAGGCCAGGTCCACCCCCTCCGCGGGCCCCTCGATGTACTGCAGGAAGCTGACGCCATCAAAGAGCAGAACCCCGGTCACCCCAGCCTCGACGTTGAAGGCAGCCGCACGCTGAACCAGCGCGTCGAGATCTTCGCGGTTCCAGGGCTGCCTTGCCTGACTCATGTAGCCGACTGCTCGAAAGGGCACGCTGTTCTCCTCAGGGAGCCAGCACCATAGTCCACTTCCAGGAAGCACGGAGTGACGGAGTTCGCGGCTCTGCAGTCCCGTGCGGCGCCCGCGTCTGTCTTCACTTCCTGAGCGTGGCCCCTATTCCGCCTTGACTGGCCAAACCCAACGAAACCATCACGCGGGATCACATTGCTTCGGCGAGGCCTTGACGCCTGCATTGACGGATCTGGATGCAAGGTGGGGTTCCCCATACCAATCGCCGAAAGGAGTGAAAGATGGCCATCAAGACCGCAGAAGAACTGTTCGTCCACGAGCTCTCTGACATCTACAGCGCCGAAAAACAGCTGGCCAAGGCCCTCCCCCGTCTCGCCCGGGCTGCAGCCAACCCGGATCTCGCAGCTGCTTTCGAAACGCATCTGGAAGAAACCCAGGGTCAGATCGAACGCATCGATCAAGTCGTGGAAGTCCTGGGCATCCGCCTGAAGCGGATCAAGTGCGCGGCCATGGAAGGCTTGGTGGAAGAAGGTAAGGAAGTCATCGATTCCATCGAAAAGGGCCCCGTCCGGGACGCTGCACTGATCGGCGGCGCTCAGAAGGTGGAGCATTACGAGATTGCCTCTTACGGCACCATCGCTGCACTGGCCAAACAGCTCGGTTACAAGGACGCGTTGCCATATCTGCTGGAAACCCTGGACGAAGAAAAATCCACCGACGAGAAGCTGACACTACTGGCGGAACAGGGTGGCAACCAGGATGCGGCAGAGGCTGCCTGACAGGACCCGTAGTTGGAGCGGGCCTCCGGGCCCGCCTCTCAGGAGCGGAGAGATGTGGCGTGGCAACGGCTTGTCCCTGGTGCTGCTGGCATTAATGGCTGTTTTTCTAGTCGCCCAGGCGCTGACCGGGTGGCAGGTGCACAACGAGGAGCTGTCCCAGCACGGGGCTCACACGCTTGGGTTGCTTCCTTACCTGGCCACCGGCCACTTCAGCAGCGCCACGTTTGAGAACTGGGAAAGCGAGTTCCTGCAGATGGGCATGTACGTGCTGCTGACCGTACGCCTGCGGCAACGGGGCTCGGCGGAGTCCCGGCCACTGGACCCCTCGCAGGAACAACCTCGGGTCGAGAAGGGCCGAACACCCTGGCCGGTGCGACGAGGCGGCGTCTGCAAGCGTCTCTATGAGCATTCGCTTGCGATCGCCTTCTTCGCTCTGTTTGCAATGTCCTTTGCGCTGCATGCGCTGGGAAGTTGGCGCGCAAAATGCGACGAGGACCGCCTACAGGGGATGTTGCCACCCTCCTTCCTGGACCACCTCTTCAGCAGCGACTTCTGGTTTGAGTCGATGCAGAACTGTCAAAGCGAGTTCCTGGCCGTGCTGGCACTTGTGGTTCTTACCATCTTCCTGAGGCAGAAGGATTCGCCCCAATCCAAGCCGGTAGAAGCGCCTCATTCGCAGACCGGGGACTGACATGCGCACCCCAGCCCTTCTGATCGTCGACATGTTCAGCCGCTTCGACTTTCCCGATGGAGAGCGCCTGGCTCCCGTCGCCGTGGAGGCCGCGCACGCCATTTATTCGATTCGGCAGGACTTTGATGAAAGGGACTGGCCTGTCATCTACGCCAATGACAATTTCGGGAACTGGAAATGTGGTTTCCACGAGCTGGCCGACCAATGCCTGCAGACGCCGGGAGCGCCCCAGGAAATTGCCTGCACACTGCTGCCCAAGCCAAACCACTACTCGATACTGAAACCGAAGCACTCGGCATTTCTGTCCACGCCCCTGCAGATCCTGCTTCAGAAACTGGAAGCGGGCCCCTTGGTGCTGACAGGGATGGCGCTGGACTCGTGTGTGCTCGCAACGGCCATCGATGCGAATTCAAGAGAGTACGAATGCCTGGTGGTGGATAAGGCGGTGGCCTGCCTGCCCGAGCGCCGAAGCCCTTCCCTGGATGTGCTGGGCCAATCCGGTGCAGCGCGCGTGGTCTGCGCGAGTTCGCTTCTTCCAGGCTTGGGCTTCACCTGATCGGCGTGGTCACACGCCATCACTCTTCTCGAGCCCATCGGGCCAGGTTCTGGCGCAGCGAATCGATACCCTCCCATGGATCCTTGCGCCGGCGTTTTAGTTTGGCCGGCACGTCCTTGATAGTGAACGCATCAGCCCGCTTCAGCTTGGCCAGCTCGCCCCATGCCAAGGGCATGGCCACCGGAGCGCCCGGTCTACCCCGCAGGGAATAGGACGCCACTGCGGTGGCGCCTCGACCGTTGCGCAGGTAATCGACAAAGATCCGCTTGTTTCGCAAGGCCTTGGTGGCGGTGGCCAGGAACCGCTGCGGTTCCGATTGCGCCAACGCGTCGGCGAACCCTTTGGCGAAGCGCTTGGTCAGATCCCAGTCGTACCCTGGGTTGAGCGGCACCACGACATGCAGGCCCTTGCCTCCGGATACCCGCAGGAAGGACTCCAGTTCCAGTTGGGCCAGAAGCTTCCGGATATCGGTGGCGGCCTTTTTCACTTCTGCGAAGGGCACGTCCGGGCCTGGATCGAGGTCAAACACCACCCGGTCGGCCCGGTCGGGCGCTTCGGCATGGCTGCCCCACGGGTGGAACTCCAAGGCATTGAACTGGACCAGCTCCAGCAGGCTGGCGGCGTCGCGCACCACCAGATAATGAGCGTTGATGCCGCTGTCCTCCTTCAGCTTGACCGCATCCACCAACTCCAGCCCGGCGGTGTGGTGCTTCTGGAAGAAACAGGGCTTACCGGTGCCGGCGGGACAGCGAATGATCGACAGCGGCCGGTTGATCACCTCTGGCAGGAGGTGGTCCATCACCGCCGAGTAATAGTCCCAGACGTCCTGCTTGGTATAGCCATCGTCGGGGAAGAGGACCTTGCCGGGAGAGGAAAGTCTGGGCGGCGCACGATCGGCTGGGGGCTTTGCGGCGGCCTTGCGGGTGGAGGTTGCCGCCGATGCTCGCTTCCCGCGGGCGGGCTTACCTTGGGCGGCACGGTCAGAGTCCAGCAGATCGTCCACTCCCTTGTCGGTCCGCACCGCCTTCAGCGATGCCTGCCGCAACAGTTGCTGCCCGCCTATTCCCCGGTAGAAGACCTCCACCACGAACCGCGGCTCAAACCACTTCGCGGACCGCAGATCCGTGTCCTCGGTGGGAACGTAAGCCGTGGGTTTTTTCCCACCGCCCTGAATCTTTTCGCTGATTTCCTTGATCAGCAGGTCCGAAAAGCCAGAGCCCACCCGCCCAACGTAAAGCCAGCCATGCTTGGCGTCGGGCTTGGCCAGCAGGAGCGAACCGAAACCACTGCGACTGCCTTTGGGCGCCGTATAGCCGACCACCGCAAACTCGTCGCTGGCCAGCTGCTTGGTCTTGCGCCAGTCGTCGCTTCGGCCACTGTGATAGCCGCGATCCGCCCGCTTGGAAATGATGCCCTCGAAGTGCTGCTCGCCGGCCATCCGATAGGCGTGGTCGCCGTCGCCTTGGACGTGAGAGCTGAAGGCCAGGTGGCCGGTCTGGCCCTCCACCAGTTCCTGCAGCAGCGCTTTGCGCTCCACCAAGGGCGCGGCGGCCACGTCCACACCATCGATGTGCAGCAGATCGAACAAGGCGTAAGCCAGCGCCCCTTGCCGCTCTCCGGACAGCGTCGCCTGCAGTAGATTGAAGTCCTCCCTGGTGCCTGACCCGGCGATGAGTTCGCCATCCAAGGCAGCGGAGGTCAGCCCCAGCGCTGTGATGGCATCGCGTATCTCGGGAACCTTGTCGGTCCACTCCAAGGCGTTGCGGGACCACAGCCGGACGGTGCCATCGGCCACCGTGGCCAAGATCCGATACCCGTCCCATTTGATCTCGTGGATCCATTGATCGCCTTGGGGTGGCGCCTCCCCCAGCTTGGCCAGCTGGGGCTCGAAGGGACCCGAGGGAGCGGCAGCCTCCTTCGCGTTGGAAAGGGACATGGCCTTTCTGGCCCAGTTCTTTCGGCGCGCCCTCCTGGCGGGCACGGCTTTGAGCTTCTTCTTGTCCGCCTTTCCTCCACCCGCCCGCTTCAGGTCCTCTGCAGGTGGAGCAGACACGTCGGCCAGCAGATCGTCCGCTTCGAGATCGCTGGCGAACGCATCGTCGTCCTTGAACAGCAGCCACTGCGGCTGACGCGCGGGCTTGCCGGATCGAACCAGATGCCAGCCGCCTTTCAGCTTGGTACCAAACAGCTCGAAGCGCAGGTGGCCCTTGGCAAGCTGAGCCTCCGGGTCGCCCTGGGTCGCCCATACGCCGTGATCAAACTGCGCCACGTGACCGCCACCGTATTGTCCCTTGGGGATTTCGCCTTCAAAACCCGCGTAGTCCACCGGATGGTCCTCGACCTCGACCGCCATGCGTTTGACCTTGGGGTCGTAGCTGGGCCCTTTGGGAACCGCCCAGCTCTTCAGGGCGTCGCCCACCTGAAGACGGAAGTCGTAATGCCTCCGGCTGGCGTGATGAAGCTGCACGACGAAGATGGCGCGCTGTCCCGTGGGCTGCGCTTTGCCAGGCTCCGGCTCCCTGGTCTGATCAAAGCGGCGCTTGCGGCGGTATTCGACCAAGGACACGGGGGAGCCTCCTTACTTGCCCAGGTGCTCGCGAACCGCTGCAGCGGTTGGCCCCACGGCCTTGACCGCTGCACGAAGCTCATCGGCGGACACGGCCAAAGCCTTGGTCCAATAGTGCAGCTCGTAGTCTTCGTTGACGTTGATACGGGTGCGGTCGGCTGCGCCAGTTTTGGTCTTGTCATCTGCCATTGTCGACTCCTCACATCGTCGTTGTGTCAGGTAGGTAAGGGCCCCTGGTTCACCAGAGGCCTGTCAGTCGCCGCGCCTCGCCATCCACGCAGCGCGGAATTCCGCCATCCACGGCAGGATGACTGTCGGCAACGTGGGCAGAACGAGGACTGCCCAGACCCATAGGGACTGGGGTTGCCACGTCAGTGTCCACGTCGGCGCCGCGGTCCACGCGGCGTAACCGACGAAAGCCCAAGGAGCAATATCCAGAACGCTGTGCACATGCTGCTCCAGTGGGGTGACGCGGCGTTTCTGCACTGCCACCACCGTGTCGGCGTAGGCTGTGGCCGCGTGGGCAGCGGCAATGCACCCCAGCAGGGCTGCAACGGCCCGGGAACTGTCCAACGCCGCCCACAGCAGCACGCTCGCGCCGACAAGCAGCATTTGAAGGCCGTGCAACGCGCTCTCTCTCAGTCCCGATGTCAGGGGAAGGGCCGTGCGTCGATGGATGGCAAAATCCACACAGCCAAAGCCCAGCCACACCAGATAGATGACGTACGCCAGGCCTTGGCTGTTGGGCGCCCACATATCAGAGGTTTCACGGCTCGCGAGCCGGGCTCCTCGTCGCACCTGCACCCTCGCCGGTGGCAAGCTCTGCGCCCGTCAGCGGTTCTGCTTCGGGGTCTGAGAGAGTGCGCAGGCTCACTGCTTCCAGAGCCAGCGTCTCACGCTCTGAGAGGCCGACCCCACAGCTGCCGTCTCCACCATCCAGCGCTGCCTGGGCATCGCGATCGCTCACCCGCTCCCACAGGTCACCGCTGTTCCAGCTGCCTTCAATATCGCCCTCGCCCTGGGACATATCCATGTAGAGATCAGTGAACGCCGGATCACCTGGCATTTTCCCAGGCGGGAAATTAGGGCGGATGCTGTACAGCGCTTTTTCAAACGATTTCTGATGGGCGATTTCGCGCGTCATCAGGAAGCGCAGCGCGTCCTTGATACCTGGATCATCCGTCACGTTGATGAGGCGTTCGTAGACGATCTTCGCCCGTGCTTCCGCAGCGATATTGGATCGAAGGTCCGCCGTCGGCTCGCCGATGGAGTCGACGTAGGCCGCATTCCAGGGCACCCCGCTGGAGTTCACCAGCGCAGGGCCGCCGCCGTAGAGAATCTGCTGGGTATGGCTGGTGCTGTTGCCACCCAGATTGCGCATGTCTTCGGCTTCGGCCATGCCTTCGGACTGAACCGCCTTCGGGCCTTGATTCAGCATCGAGATGATGGTGCCGATGATCTCCAGATGGCTGATCTCTTCGGTGGCAATGTCAAAGAGAAGATCTTTCCGGCCCGGATCCGTCTCGCCCAGCGCTTGGGTGAAATAGCGCATGGCGGCGGCAAGTTCGCCCTGTGGCCCACCGAACTGCTCCAGCATGAGCGTGGCAAGCGCGGGATCAGAGCGTTCAACCCTGACGGTATACATGAGCTTTTTATGGTGCAGGAACATGATGTGGTCCTCTGGCGATGGCTGGGAGGTGCAATACGCAGGCGCGCGTCTACTTCTTTGCCTCGACGCCCGGCGTGGCGTCGCGAACCATGAACTCCTCGGTGATCTCAGGAAGGTGGGCTGCCAGCCAGTCGGCCATGGCTTCTTCCTGCACAAGAATCTGCTCGCAGACGCGCGCGGTTTCTGCGTCGCCGGCAGTCTTCGCTGCGGCAATCAGCGCCGTGTACGAAGCAATCTCGAAGTGTTCAAAGACATAGCCGGCCATCGCGCCTTTGACGATCTCATCCGATGCCGTCATGCCGCCGACGGCCTGACCAAAAGCGGCCATCTTTCCCATCACATCCTTGAGGGTCGAGGGCGAGCCTCCCAGGCGCTTGATGCACCCTTCCAGCAGTTCCCGTTGACCGATGGTCTCTTCGATGTGCTCTTCAATGCGTGCCTTCAGCGCCGGATAGTGCTCGATGCGGGAGGCCTGTCCCTTGAGCATGGTTTCTGCCTGCTGTTCCATCGCGTGTGCATCGCGCAGCCAGTCCAACAAGTTCTCTTTGAGCTCTGCCATGAATTGCTCGCTTCCGTTTGGGGGAGACCCCACCGTATCGGCGGCCGCATGGTGCGGGGGCGATGCAGGCGTGAAGGGATGAGCGACGCCTATGTGAAGCAACAGCGAACGCCATCGTCGAGCCTGCTGGAGCTTTTCAGCGCTGGCCGGAACGCGCGTATGCACCTTCCTGACCGGGCGCATACGGCCAACCGGGACTACCTGCGCGCCATCGAACCCACCGATAGCGGCGAGGCGATCCTACACATGGCCAATGGCACGCGATTGGCCTGCAGCCGTCGGCAGCTGCCTATCGTGCGACAGGCTCTGGGCAGCGGTTGACCCTGGTGCACGGGTCAACCGGATCCAGCCTCGTGCTTGAACCGGATATCCAGCGACCGGCCCCTCCGTGGCACGGTTCGCAGATTCAAACCTATTGAAAGGGCGTTCCCTTATCCAAGCATTTGAGGACTACTCCCAGCCCTGATGACTCGCAAGAGCGCCCGCAATGCCCCTGGCAGCTGGCGCCGTTGGGTGGTGCCCACGCAGCCGCGCTCGCACGCACTCTCTTCGGCAGCCATACAACGCCCCAGCGTGCCGTCGAAGTGCAGGACCGGTACGGTCTCGTCAGCCGCCGCTTGGCCAACGTCGCTGCACGTGGTCTTGGGATCGCCCGCGTAAAGGTGATCCAACCGCAAAGCTGCCAGCGCCGGACGGCATTACTTAAGGCACTGAACATTGACTACACCTGTAGTCAACATGGCACCCTCAACGCTCAGGGAGGTGCTCATGAAGAAGAATTGGACTGTGCTGGTGATGTCGCTGCTGCTGGGTTGCGTGGGGCCGGTACTGGCCAACACCGCCGATGCGCTGGATGCCATCGAGCGCCACGCCAGCGCCGCGCATTCCGATGCCGTGCTTGTGCAACAAGAAGGCCGCCTGCTTCTGCAGGGCGGCGCCAGTGGCATCCGTAAGCCCATCCACCTGATGTCAGCAACGAAGTCGGTACTGGCCTTGGCCATCGCACTGCTCCTCGATGACGGACGCCTCGCTTCCATCGACACGCCAGTCAGCACGGTTTACCCAGAGTGGCGCCAGGGCAGGAAGCGGGACATCACCGTCCGCATGTTGCTGGACCACACTTCCGGCCTGCAGAACGTGCCCAACGCCGGTGCAGAGCTGGAAGGCGCACCAGACCTGGTGAAACTTGCGCTGGCCGCTGAACTCGCCGCCGACCCGGGCACCACCTTCGCCTACAACAACAAAGCTACCAACCTGCTGTCCGGCATCGTCCAGGAGCTGGCCGGCATGCCTGTGGATGAGTATCTCAACGACACGCTGTTCAAGCCGCTGGGGATCACCGGCCACACTTGGATGCGGGATGAGAGCGGAACACCGATGGGCATGGCGGGACTTTCGCTGTCGGCCACGGACCTGGCTGCCCTCGGCCAGCTCATGCTCGATGGTGGTGTGGCGCCAAGCGGGCGGCGCCTGATGAGTGAACGCTCGGTGGCACTGCTTACCGCAGCAAGTGCGCGCTCGCCGGATGTGGGTCTGCTGTGGTGGCGCATTCCGCAATGGGAGCGCTATCGCCTGACGGAACACGCAGCCAGCCGCCTGACCGAGCGCGGTGTCTCTGGCGATGTCAGCCAGGCCATGCTGGCGGCGGATGGGCGCAGCTTCAACAGCAAGACCGAACTGCTTGCCTTTCTGGCCGACCAACTGGGTCCCAACTGGCCCCAGCAGTACAGTGAACAGATCACCGGTCGCGGGCTGAAGCTGACGGATCTGTTCGATGTGCAGCGCGGGCCGATCGCTGCGTACGCTGCCAACGGGTATCTTGGCCAGCATCTTGTCATCGTCCCGGAGCAGAGATTGGTGGCTGTCAGGCTCATCCACCGTCGCGACGACCATGCCGCACCGCTGGACGACTACGCGACATTCCCTGCCGATGTGCTGCGCTTTGCCGAAACGCTCGTTCCCGCAGCCGCAGAGGGCTGACATTGTAGGCACTGGAGAAACCGAGCGTAAGGACTCGGCGTTGTGGCATCGCGCGCCCAGGTCCTTCCCAGCCTGCCAAAGCTGTGAGAAATCAGGCGCAGGGCGATCCTGCGGATACCAAAGCGTAACCCGTTTGGCTCGGCTCCTCACGTTCGGTGACGCACTGGAGATGGCGCAGCGGTTGATACACTGCGGCCTGCAGTCGACACTGCGGATATCGCCATCCTGCGCAGTACCGTCAGATACCGCGCAAACAAGGACGTCACGAAAGCATGAAGAAAGTCTTGACCACCACGCTGTACGTGATGATGGCTGCGCTGTGCTGCTCGGCGGTAGCCGGCGCGGCGAAAGCGGCCACGGCGAATCCTGAGCTGTATTACGTCCTCCACTCGGTTCACAACGCCGATGCGCCTGATGTCGATGCGGGCAGCGTGGGCTTCCACCGCGCCACCCTGTTCACCGAAGCCCAGGCGGGCAGCGTGCACCTCCAGCCGCTGTGGATCCGCAGCGCTGATGCGCCGGAGCGCGATGCAGGCACGGCAGCGCTTGATCCACGTGCGGCTATGGACGCAGATATCATCGCCGTGCTGCGATCAGGGTTCCTGTCCACCCTTGCATCATCGGGCGCGCCCGGCCCGTTGCGGAGTGCAGACGCAGACGCGTTCGCGCGCTTGAAAAAGCATGATCCACAACTGGCCCAGCGCCAGTTGCAGATGGGTCAGGCGGCGGGGCTACGCCCCATGCGGTTGCCGGTGGCCTTGCATGTTGGCCAGCACGTTCGCGTTCCGATGATGATCGAGCCGCACGGTCCGTTCATGGCCGAGGTGCGGGTTCTGGATGTTTCCAGCCAGACGGCGCTGCTGGCATTGAAGGTGGCTGAAAAGGGCCTGCGGGGCGATGGCCGCGCCGCTGTCCGTCTGGCCGATGGCATGCCCATTGAATTGCGCATGCAGCTCGCTTTCGACGCGCGGGGCCGGCAACCGGCAAGCCTCCATGAGGTGCATGTTGCCACCATGCGCCACGCGCCCCATCTGGAAATGGCGCAGGACCTGAGCCTGTACCAGGATTACGTCGGCCAGATCCAGCAGGCACTAGCGGGGGCACCGTTCGACGGCCGCCAAGGCGACCCATCGATGTACAGCCTGAGCGAAGTACCCGCCGGTGCACTGCAGCCGTACATGGTCGCCTCTGATGCACTGCCAGCGCTTGAGCGCAACATGGGGTTCAGCTGGGTGCAGGCGGCAGGCAGGGGCGCGCCAGGGCTGGCGATTGGCGCGCTGTCGCGGTTGTCGCGCGGGCGCACCGATGAGGCCGTGCTGGTGGCGCAGCTGGGGCCGGTGCTGGCGCTGGACGCGGCTGGCGATGTCCTTGCCGACGTCGTCGTACAGACCGTGCTGCCGCGGATCTACCTGGGTGACCGCTTCACTGCCGCAGAGCATGAGCCGGGCTTCCCGTTCCGCTTGCCGCTGGGTCTGGATCCGTCCGCGCGCGAACGGATCCACACGCTGCGCGCGACGGTCATGGCGGAGGTCTACCAGTGGCAATCGGAAGAAACCATTCCGTTGCACCACGCTTCATCAGTGAACGCCGGAGTCGAACTGCAGTCGAGTTCACCCACGCGCCTTTCCGTGCTGCATGCACGGGCGTCGCAGCAGGGCTCGGTGGGTCTGTGGACCGTGGCCGTGCCGCTGGATGCACAGGGAAAGGAAATCCCTTCCCGACAACTTTCGGTACTGCCACTCGTCATCCGGGAAGTGAGCGCGCAGGATGAGCTTCCACTGGCCTGGGAAAGCCGGGACGTGCCTTACCGTGTGGAGATCGCCACGCAGGCCCCGATACACCAGGTGCAGCTGCGGCACTACCTCTGGACCCTTGAACCGCGCATGTGGGATTTTCACAAGCGACAGTGATAACGAGGCGAAGCGAGGAGGATGCGCACGGAGATCATCGCATCGCTACCGGGACTCGGCTTGAGTTGCAGCCGGAAGACCAGCTTCGGCTAGCGTCGAAGTCCAGCTTGAGCGACTGACGGGCTGCCGCGCTTTTGATGCAGTCGCGCAAGGTAGCGCAAGATTCAGCCCCCGTGGATGCGATCTGCGAGGCCAGATGCACCTCCGGCAGGCCACAACCAGCTCGCCCAAGTCCTGCAATGGCGTTGCCATAGAGCTCGTGCAGCGCAGAGCACGGGCTCAGATGTACGGTTCAGGGTCGGCCGCGCTTGCGTCACCCCCGCGTCCGCAGGCCTTGTAAGTTAGCGCTGAAGACTTTGCCAGGCTCGCCGATAACCCAGTGACCAGGTGTGGAAGGCAATGGGCCCAGCGAAGCGATGGCGCTATTCAGATCGGGGGTTGCCTTGAAGGTTCCAGTAGATCGCGTTCCCATTGTGTTGACGGTCGTTGGAGCAATGACGACCTGCATACTCGTGGTACTTGTCGTCGCCCAGGCAGTGCTTTACGTCCGCGACATGGAGGAATCGGAGAGACTTGCCGACGCTGCGTTGGCGCGCGCGGAGGCCATTTCCGAGGCGAGGCGTATCGCGTCCAGTCAAGCCTCTCGCCTCGAGCGGCCAACCTGCTCTGCCGACGACATCGACGCTTTGAAAGAGATCGCTTTCAGCTCCAGCTACATCAGCGATATAGGGCGCATTCGAGGCGACCGCGTTCTGTGCAGCGCATTATGGGGATTATCGCGCCCATTCAGCCTGCCGCCCCCGCGGTTCGCCAGCGGCTCCATCCGCCTCTGGTACTCATCGGACATCGCGGGCTCGCCTTACCGTGGTACGAATCTGATTGCTCAAGGTGACACGTTCACCGTGTCTTCCCCTACAGCTTTTGAGAGCTTGGACCCTGCACGCACCAGCTCCATCAGCGTGGAGAAGAAGGACCGATCCTTCGCCTTCCGCAGCCTGCCTGCGCTAGGCGGTGAGGAGGGGCGAACCGCAGTGCACGCCCAGCAGTGCAGCCGTGTGACAGATATCTGTGCGTTCGTCACCAGTCCCAGGAGTGGCGTGTGGGAACTGCCGTTGGTGCTGCTTGCCGCCATTCTTGCGGGGGGCGCCTGCGTCGGCCTGCTCCTCGCGCTCCTTCTGATCAGGCATCACGTTACAGCGCGGCAGACGATCGAGCGACGCTTGCTGCTGGCACTGAAACAGGGTGAGATCGAGTTGGCGTATCAACCGCTGCGTCGCATCGCCACGGGTGAGCTGGTGGGATTTGAAGCACTCAGTCGCTGGCGACCACCCGGCGAGGACGAAATTCCGCCCAGCTTCTTCGTGCCGATCGCCCACAGGTTTGGGCTGACGGCTGACCTCTTCCGGTACGTCCTTTCCACGGCGATGGATGAGCTGTCTCCCGCACTCCGTCAGCACGATAGTCTCTACGTGAGCGTCAATGCCGAGCCGGCAGACATGGCCCAGGACTGCATTGTTCGCTATATCACCAGCATCACCAGAGATTCTGGCGTTTGCCCCCACCAGCTTCGCATCGAGATTACCGAGCGGGAAGAACTCGTTTCCGAGACTGCCAAGGACAACATGCGCGCGCTTTCGCGTCTGGGCTACCAGTTTCTGATCGACGACTTTGGAACAGGTGCTGCGAACTTCTCCCAGTTGGCCCAGTCTCCGTTTGGAGGAGTAAAGCTGGATCGCATGTTCGTGGCAGCCATCACTGAGGATTCTCCGCTGCGGCCGGTCCTGCCAGGAATGTGTCGCATCGCGCTGGAACTGGGGCTCGATGTGATTGTAGAAGGCGTGGAGACCGAGGAGCAGGCGCGCGTGCTGTCTCAGATTGCTCCGTATGCCGTTGGGCAGGGGTGGTATTTCGGCCGCCCGGTTCCGGCCGCAGACGCGATGGCCACCATTGATGAGGCCTGGCGCTGAGTCGCCCCATCTGGGCGCCGCGGAAAACCCGGAAGTTTGCTCAAGCCACTTGAGATCGGCCCGACGATCGCTAGCAGACGCCCCATTGCCTGGTCGCCGCCGGTGCGGCGCGAACCAGCATGCGATCGGCGAGGGCCGGATCGGGGAGATGCCGTCCCGGCAGTGGCGTCACCTGCTGGTCGGCGAGAAGTTATGAGCTACGCGCGTCTTTCGCCACTGGATCCACGCGATCGCGGCGACGAAGAAAACGCTGCACAGGTAACTACCCTCCGGCCCTTGCGCGCCACCGGTGAGGGTGTCCAGGCCTTGCGGGCGCAGCGCCACCAGCAGCGCAGGCAAGTGCGCATCCATGCCGGTGACGGGCAGTTCGAAACCGGTTGCGAGCAACCAGTTCCACCCCGCGTGCCAGCCCATCACGCCCCAGATATTACCGGTCCACCGTGCCCAGGCGCAGGCGAACAGCGAGAACAGGAACGTGCTGAGCATGACCAGAGGCGGCTGGTGCGGACTGAAATGCAGGAGGCAGAAAACGAGCGACACCAGCAGCACTGCCACGGCGACATTGGTCTTGCGCGCCACCGCCGACAGCATCCAACCGCGGAAGATGACTTCCTCCACGCTCGCTTGGAACATGAAACTTACTAGCAGCAGACCGATGTGCACCAGACTCACGGGCGAGCGCCAGGCCTGCCCCAAGCCTGCGGCCTGCATGCCGCCCGCCATCCAGATCGCGACTACCACCAGCGCGACTGTGCCGAATCCAACGGCAAGTCCGCGCAGGAAGGTTCTCAGCGGTGCCGGACCGGTCAGTCCGATACTCGCCAGCGAGCGCCCTTCGACAAAGTGTACCCAGGCTAGCACGGCCGCCAGCGTCGGCGCGAAGCCGATCCAGATCAGCGCATACAAGCCGGCGAGGCCGATCGGATCGCCGCTCGGCGTTGACCACTGCTGCGACTGCATCCACCCGTCCAGCGCGATCACCGGTACCGCGTTGAACAGGATCATCAGAATCGGCGTCAGCCAGGCCCAGGGCAGCCAGCCGCGGGCCGGATCGGGCGAGTACAGGGCAACGGGGGTCATGCGGGCTCCAGGTCGACGTGATCGCCGCTGCAAGTTGCCATCCGCGCGGGGGTGCGGCAACCCGTTTGCGACCAAGCCACTGAAGCCGCCGATCAATCACCCGGATCGCCGACGAAATGGCGCTGATCTGCTGCGTCACTACTTCCCGAAAGGCGTTGATCTGACGAGCTTATCCCAAGCCAAGCTCAACAGCGTGGCCAGGTAACTA
>JAFAFD010000146.1 GCA_023423675.1 Pseudomonadota bacterium
CGCCGTGGCCGCGGCCTCGACCTTGGCCACCACGTCGGCCTGCTCGAAGCGCTGGCCGAGGATGACCTCGATATCGCGGTAGTCGGCGAAGACGATGTCGGCCTGGGCGAACAGCTCATGCAGGATCGCCTGCGCATCGCCGCCCCAGCGCTGCCAGAGCTTGGGCCGGAAGTTGCCATCGAAGGACACGCGCACGCCCAGCGCACGTGCCGCGCGCGCCGCCGCCAGGGTGGCCTGGGCCACGTCCGGACCGAGCGCCGGGCTGACTCCGGACAGATGCAGCCACTGCGCGCCCTGCAGCAGCACCGGCCAGTCGTAGTCGGCCGCGGTGCTGCGCGCAAAGGCGGAGTCGGCGCGGTCATAGACCACTTCGCTGGCGCGCTGCACCGCGCCGGTGGTGAGGAAGTACAGGCCCATGCGCCCGTCCGGGTCCTGCCGCACGCTGCGCGTGTCGACTCCGTGCCGGCGCAGTTCACCCAGCACGTGGGCACCCAGTGCGTTGCCGGCCACGGTGCTGACCATGGCGACCTCATGTCCAAAGCGGGACAGCGAGACACCCACGTTCGCTTCCGCCCCGCCCACGTGCACCTGCAGCTGCGGCGACTGCATCAGCAGTTCGTTACCCGGTGCGCCCAGGCGCCGCAGCAATTCCCCGAAACATACGCCCCGACCCATTTCCGCTCCCTTACGCTGGCCGCCAGCAGCAACTGCTGGGCGGCGTGGAATCGCGCCACGCACCCGCGTGGCGGTTGACCATCGGTGTCATCAAGAAACCGACCGGCCGTGGGCACAGCCTATCAAACTGTCGGAACCATTGTCCCGCAAGCGTCTTGGAGACATTACAGGTCTGTTGCGGTGCAAGATGCCGCCGAGGGAACGTGCTGTTACCGTCGGCTCTGACCAGCGGTGTCATTCCGCTGAAACACTCGCGAGACCAGACCTTTGGGAGAGGGGAAAGGCATGCATTCTCGGAACCACGCAAAAAAGACACCGGTTACCTTGCTCGCCATGGCGGTCAGCCTGGCCCTGTCGGCAGGCGCCGCTGCCCAGCAGCAGAGCGAGGCGCCCAGCGCCACCAACCTGGATACGGTGAACGTCACCGGCTACCGCGCCAGCGTGGAGAAGGCGCTGGACATCAAGCGCAGTGAATCCGGCGTGGTCGATGCCATCGTGGCCGAAGACATCGGCAAGTTCCCCGACCTCAACCTGGCCGAGTCGCTGCAGCGCATCCCGGGCGTGGTCATCACCCGCGAGGCCGGTGAAGGCCGCAACATCTCGGTACGTGGCCTTGGCCCCGATTTCACCCGCGTGCGCATCAACGGCATGGAAGCACTGACCACGGTCGGCGCCGGTGACCAGAGCGGCGGCACCAACCGCGGCCGTGGCTTCGACTTCAATGTGTTCGCCTCGGACCTGTTCTCGCAGCTGATCGTGCGCAAGACCGCCTCGGCCGACATCGAGGAAGGTTCGCTGGGCGCGACGGTCGACCTGCGCACCGCGCGCCCGTTCGACTACGACGGCTTCACCTTCGCCGCCAGCGGCCAGGCCAGCTACAACGGCATGGCCGAAAAGGCTGACCCGCGGCTGTCCGCGCTGATCTCCAACACCTTCGCCGATGGCACCTTCGGCGCACTGCTGTCGGTGGCCTATTCCGAGCGCCAGGCACTGGAAGAAGGCTCCAACACCGGGCGCTGGGCCAACGGCCCGAGCAACGGCAACTTCTCCGCCGCCTCGCCGTTCACCGCGGCGCGCGCAGCCGATGTCTTCCACCCGCGCTTCCCGCGCTACGTGCAGATGGAACACGAACAGAAGCGCCTGGGCGTGACCGGCTCGCTGCAGTGGAAGCCGAGCGATGCCACCGAGATCTCGCTGGACGCGCTGTACTCCAAGATCGACGCCACCCGTGACGAGCAGTACATCGAAGCGATCTCCTTCAGCCGCGGCACCAGCACCACGCCGCGCCTGGTGGGCAAGCCGAGCACCATCGTCAAGAACGGCGAGATCCGCGACAACGCGCTGCTGTACGGCGAATTCGACAACGTCGACATCCGTACCGAGAACCGCCACGACGAGTGGAGCACCGAGTTCAAGCAGCTCAGCCTGAACGGCCAGCACCGCTTCGGCGATGACTTCACCCTGTCCGGCAAGATCGGCATCTCGCGCTCCAAGCACGAGAACCCGGTGCAGACTACGGTCATCATGGACAAGTACGACGTCAAGGGTTACAGCTACGACTACCGTGGCAACAGCCGTTTCCCGGTCATCAACTACGGCATCAATCCGACCGATCCCAGTGGCTGGGAACTGGCCGAGATCCGCCTGCGTCCGCAGTACGTGGACAACGATTTCGACACCGGCCAGCTGGACTTCAACTGGAACATCAGCCCCGGTTTCCGCCTGAAGGGCGGCGTGCTGGCCAAGGACTACAGCTTCAAGACCACCGAGCTGCGCCGCGCCAGCGAGCTGGCCGTGCCCACCTTCGCCGATGGCACGAAGATCGTGCCGGTGGACCTGACCAGCCAGGCCGGCCTGAAGGGCATCCAGGGCAGCCCGTCGAACTGGGTGGTGCCGGACCTGGACGCGATCGCCGAGCAGTTCGACATCTACAGCAACAGCGGCACCTTCGCCGTCGCCCCGCGCGCCAACAACGTGCGCAGCGTGGAAGAGAAGGACCGCGGCGCGTGGCTGATGGGCGAGTTCTCCACCGAGCTGGGCTCGCTGCCGCTGTCGGGCAACTTCGGTGTGCGCTACGTGCGCACCAAGCAGTCGTCCACCGGCCTGTCCACGCTGTCCACCGGCACCGCGCAGACCACCGTCAGCCGCAGCTACGACGACACCCTGCCCTCGTTCAACCTGGTGGCCGAAGTCACCCCGGACTTCCTGATCCGCCTCGGCGCAGCCAAGGTGATGAGCCGCCCGGGCCTGGGCAGCCTGACCCCGGGCGCGACCGTGGCCGTGGCCGGCGGTGCGCGCACCATCTCCAGCGGCAACCCGACGCTGGATCCGATCCGCGCCACCAACGTCGACCTCGGCTTCGAGTGGTACTTCGCCGAAGGCGCGATGGCCGGCATCGGCCTGTTCTACAAGGACATCGAGAGCTTCGTGCAGACCACCCGCGAAGTCCGCCCCTTCAGCGACAGCGGCCTGCCCGAATCGCTGCTGGCCGGCACCGGTGCGTCGGCCAGTGATGACTTCACCTATACCCGTCCGGTCAACACGCCGGGTGGCGAACTGCATGGCGTGGAAGCCAACTACACCCAGCCCTTCAGCTTCCTGCCGGGCAAGTGGTCGAACCTCGGCGTGCAGCTGAACTACACCTGGGTGGAATCGAAGATCCAGTATCTGAACGCCGCCGGCCAGCCGGTGATGAAGACCGACCTGACCGGCCTGTCCAAGTCGTCCTGGAACGCGACGCTGTTCTACGAAGGTGAAACCTTTGCCGGCCGCGTCTCGGCCACCAACCGCGATGACTACCTGACCCAGGCACCGGGCCAGGAAACCGGCTTCAACCTGGACGGCTACCACGGCATGACCGGCACCACGGTCATCGATGCGTCCATCCGCTACAAGATCAGCGAACAGCTGGAACTGAGCCTGGAAGGCATCAACCTGACCAACGAAGCGTCCGACGAGTGGGTGTACTCGCCGCTGACCGGTCGCCTGCCGCTGCAGTACACCGAAACCGGCCGCCAGTTCCTGCTGGGCGTGCGCTACAAGTTCTGACCGCTGACGCGGGGGGCGG
>JAFAFD010000148.1 GCA_023423675.1 Pseudomonadota bacterium
CGGCCAGGTCCTGGTGGAATTTGTAGCGGACCAGCAACTGGTCCACGGGTGGCAGGTACAGCAGGCTGGCATGGGTGGCAGCCTGCGGCGGCGGCTCCTCGCGGCAGGTGCCACAGACCGGCAGCGCATTGTCCGGCAGCGGCAATGCACAGCGCAGGCAGGCGCGGCCGGACCAGGGCATGTCGTCCAGGCAGGCGGCGCACAGGTCCAGGCCGTCGTGGCCGGTGTCGTCGCAGACCAGACAGCGCAGCGGCAGCAGAACGCGCGACCCCGATGCGAAGGTGCGCAGAAACATCTTCTTCAGCATGCGACGAGTCTGCATGTGGCCGCGCTGCGGCGGCATCGGGCGTTTACCCGCGCTGCGGTCAGGAAGCCAACCGTTTGCCTGCAGGCAACTGCTTCGACACGGCTGCTGCACATCCCCGCTGCTAGCGTGCCGACTCTGTACCACCTCCTCGGACTCTAGATGAACAAGCGGACCCGAATCGTCGTCATCGTAGTGGTCGTTGGCCTGCTGGCCATGGCCCTGCCCAGCTTGCTGTGGTACGTCAAACAGGGCGAGACCCACGACGCCGGGCTGCAGAAGGAAGCACAGAAGATGCAGCAGGAACAGGCCAAACCCTGATCGACTCGATGCGCCCCAGACCCACCACCCTCGACTGGTTGCCCGACGGCTGGAAGGTGATGCCCCGCCAGTTCTATCGCCGGCATCCCACCGCCGTAGCACCGCAACTTCTCAACAAGCTGATCGTGCGTGACGATGGTCGTGCCGCCCGCATCGTTGAGGTTGAGGCCTACGCAGGCAGTGAGGATCCCGCCGCGCATTCCTATCGTGGGCAGACGGCACGCAACGCCACCATGTTTGGCGAGGCGGGTCATCTATATGTCTATTTCACCTACGGAATGCACTGGGGCAGCAACGCGGTGTGTGGCGAGGTTGGCGAAGGTGTCGGCGTGCTGCTCAGGGCCGCTGAGCCGGTGTCCGGCATGGGCGCCATGCAGGCCGCGCGACCGGCAGCCAAGCGCGATCGCGATCTGGCGAGCGGACCGGGCAAACTGTCCCAGGCACTGGGCATCACACGCGATCTGGATGGCGCAGACCTGGTCACTGCAGACCGCGGTGTCGTCATTGTCTGTGATGGCACGCCGCCACCGCCATCACCGGTGGTAGGGCCACGCATCGGCATCAGTCGCGCGGTGGATTTCCCTTGGCGCTGGCATGTACCGGACCATCCGCATGTGTCGGTCCGGCCGCGCCGGAGATGATTCCGGCTGGCGGGTGCCTTGCGGAGGCCCCCGCAACGCAGCGCCCCTGTCAGTCGCAATCCTGGTAGCCACCCACCACGCCACAGTGCCTGCAGCGGAACAAATAGGCCGTCGGTGATCCGTCCTTGTTCAACGCGGCCAGGAAGTGCTGCCACCGCGGTCCGTCGTCCAGCCCGGTGCTGTCCTGGATCGCCGCCACTGCGGCTTCCCCGTGCGCTTCCAGTTCGGCGCGTCCGGCGCGACCGATGAACTCCGCGGCATCCGCGCAATGGGTCCACCACTGTTCCTGCTGCCAGCCGTTGAAGCCGGGGGTGCGCTGCGCGATCACGTCGATGATCTCTTCATCGACTTCATCCCACTCACCGCCACCGCCCACGCCTTCCTCGTCACTGAAAGTAACGCCGAGGCGCTCATGCGCGGAGCCATCGGCAATGCACCACGGGCAGATTTCCTGTCCGTACTCTTCTTCGGCATAGACCGGCCCGGTGTAGACGTAGCCGCGCGACTGCCCGCAGCACACGCACGGCGTGTTGGCGGCCACCACGCTGCCGATGGCGATCGGATCGGGGTGGTAGGGGAAGCGCGGCAGATCCATGGCAGTTCCGTTGCTGGGCGGCCCAGTGTAGCGGTGCGGTCAGGTCCAGATATCATGTAAACCATATCTAATTGCATTTAGTTTACAGGCCTCACCAAGCCACCCACACTGCCGCCCTCGCTCCACGCCCCTCCAAGGTCCCGCCATGCCTCCTGCCATCCGCCACGACTGGCAGCACGGTGAACTGCAGGCGCTGTTCGACCTGCCCCTGCCCGAACTGCTGTTCCGCGCCGCCAGCGTGCATCGCGCGCATTTCGATCCGGCCCAGGTGCAGGTGTCCACGCTGCTGTCGGTGAAGACCGGTGGCTGCCCGGAAGACTGCGCGTATTGCCCGCAGGCGCAGCGCTACAACACCGGCGTGAGCGCGCAGAAGCTGATGGATACCGATGCCGTGCTGGCCAAGGCACGCCAGGCCAGGGCCGCCGGTGCATCACGCTTCTGCATGGGTGCGGCGTGGCGTTCGCCGAAGGACCGCGACATTCCGAAGGTCGCGGCGATGATCGCCGGAGTGAAGGCGCTCGGCCTGGAAACCTGCGCCACCCTCGGCATGCTCAGTGGCGAGCAGGCGCGCGCGTTGAAGGACGCCGGGCTGGACTACTACAACCACAATCTCGACACCGCGCCGGACTACTACGATTCGATCATCCACACGCGCCAGTACCAGGACCGCCTGGATACCTTGGGCCACGTGCGCGATGCCGGGCTGAAGACCTGCTGCGGTGGCATCATCGGCATGGGCGAGACGCGTGCGCAACGCATCGGCCTGCTGCTGGCGCTGGCCACGCTGCCGGCGCATCCCGATTCGGTGCCGATCAACAAGCTGGTGCAGGTGGCCGGTACGCCGCTGCATGGCAGCGCGGAACTGGACCCGTTCGAGTTCGTGCGGATGATCGCGGTGGCACGCATCGCGATGCCGCATTCGATGGTGCGGCTGTCGGCCGGTCGCGAAGCCATGAGCGATGAGCTGCAGGCGCTGTGCTTCCTGGCCGGTGCCAACTCGATCTTCTACGGCGAAAAACTGCTGACCACCGGCAACCCGGAAAGCGAGCGCGACCTTGCCCTGTTCGCGCGCCTGGGCCTGCAGCCGATGCCCGTGCAGGTGGACGCCGAAGGCCACGACCACGGCGGTACCGTGCACGCCGATATCAGCGCCGATGGCCCCGGCTGTGGCTGCGCCCACGCCGCGTGACATGCCGCGTGATCGGGGCGTCGAGCAGGCGTGGCGGCAACGCGCTACCCTAGCCGCCCCGTCGTCGCCTGAAGCCAGCATGGCCCGCCCCGACCTGACCGCCCGCCTCCAAGCCCAGCGCGCGTTGCGCGATGCACAAGGCCGTCGCCGCCCGCGGCGCACGGTCACCCGTCGTGATGGCGTGCGCCTGGAAATTGACGGGCGCTGGCTGACCGGGTTCTGCAGCAACGACTACCTCGGCCTGGCCCAGCAGTTCAGCGTGGTCAACGCGCTGCAGGATGCGGCCGCACGCGATGGCACCGGTGCCGGTGCCTCGCACCTGGTCTGCGGCCACCACGCACTGCACGACGCGCTGGAACGCGAAGTGGCCGACTGGCTCGGCTATCCGCGCGCCCTGCTGTTCGGCAGTGGCTTCGCCGCCAACCTGGCGGTGCAGCAGGCTCTGCTGAGCGAAGAGAACGATGTCTGCGTGCAGGACAAGCTCAACCACGCCAGCCTGCTCGATGCCACGCGGCTGGCCGGTGCGCGCCTGCGCCGCTACCCGCACCTAGATCCGGAAGGCGCCATGCGCCAGCTCAAGCACGCGCCCGAGGGTGCGGCGATGCTGGCCACCGATGGTGTCTTCAGCATGGACGGCGATGTTGCACCGCTGCGTGCGCTGTCGCTGGTCGCGCGCCTGCAGCAGGCGCTGTTCTACGTGGACGACGCGCATGGCGTAGGCGTGCTCGGCGATGGCCGTGGTGCCGTCGCCACCGCCGGCCTGGGCGTGGACGACGTGCCGCTGCAGCTGGTCACCCTCGGCAAGGCGCTGGGTAGTGCCGGCGCGCTGGTGCTGGGCCGCGAGGATCTGGTCGAGCACCTTTCCGAAACCGCACGCCCCTACATCTACACCACCGCCCTGCCGCCGGCCCTGGCCGCCTCGGCCCTGGAAGCGGTGCGCCTGGCCCGCCGCGATCATTGGCGCCGGGCCAAGCTGGCCGACCTGATCGCCCTGTTCCGCGGCGAAGCGCGCCGCCATGGCCTGGACCTGATGGCCTCGGAAACCCCGATCCAGCCGCTGCTGTGTGGCGATGACCACACCGCCGTGGCGATGTCGCAGGCGCTGGAGCAGGCCGGCTGGCTGGTTGGTGCGATCCGTCCACCGACGGTGCCCGAAGGCAAGGCGCGACTGCGCGTCACCCTGTCGGCACTGCATACGCCGGAACAGGTCCGCGAGCTGGTCGAAGCCATCGCCCAGGCGCGCGACCGCGTCGCTGCCGGGCCGAGCGAAGCGCTGCCGCCTGCCCTGCCCGCGCTGGCCTGACCCGCACGCGCCGTACCCCATGCATATCGACGTCACCGGCCACGGGCCGGACCTGGTTCTGATCCACGGCTGGGCCCTGCAGGGCGGTGTGTTCGCGCCGCTGGTGCAGCGCCTGGCCGACCGTTTCACCCTGCATCTGGTCGACCTGCCCGGCCATGGCCACAGCCGCGACGACGCCACGCCGCTGCGCCTGCCGCACGTGGTCAACGCCATTGCCGCGGCCACGCCGCCGGCGGTGTGGTGTGGCTGGTCGCTGGGCGGGCTGTTCGCCCTGCATGCGGCGGCCACCCTGCCGAAGGTGCGCGGGCTGGCGATGATCGCCGCCACGCCGCGTTTCGTGCGCGGCGAGGACTGGCCCCACGCGGTGGAACCGGCGGTCTTCGAGCAGTTCGGGCGTGACCTGGCCACGGACTTCGGCGGCACCCTGGAGCGCTTCCTGGCGTTGGACGTGATGGGTTCGGCGCATGCCCGCGAGGAGCTGCGCACCCTGCGCCAGCGCCTGGTCGAGCGCGGTGCCCCCAGCGAGCGCGCCCTGCTGGAAGGCCTGCGCCTGCTGGAAGGCACCGACCTGCGTGGCGCCCTGCCCACGCTGGGCAGGCCCAGCCTGTGGATCGCCGGCCAGCGCGACCGACTGGTATCGCCGGCCGCGATGCAGGCCGCCGCCGCGCTGGCCCCGGGCGCGCAGGCGCTGACCGTCGCCCACGGCGGCCATGCGCCCTTCCTCGGCCACGCCGACGAGGTGGCCGCTGCCCTGCAACACTTCGTTGCCGGCCTGTCACCGGCCGATGGCGGACAATGAGCACTTTCCGCATTCGGCAGGGTTGACGCATGGATCTCGGTATTTCCGGCCGCTGGGCACTGGTCTGCGGCGCAAGCAAGGGCCTCGGCCTCGGCTGCGCGCGCGCCCTCGTGGCCGAAGGCGTGAACGTGGTGATCGTGGCCCGTGGCGAAACTGCCCTGCAGGCTGCCGCTGAAGAACTGCGCGCCGTGCCCGGTGCCGCCGAGGTGCGCACCGTCGCCGCCGACGTCACCACCGAGGCTGGGCGCACGCAGGCGCTGGCCGCCTGCCCGCAGGTCGACATCCTGGTGACCAACGCCGGTGGCCCGCCGCCGGGCGACTTCCGCACCTTCGAGCGCGACGACTGGATCGCCGCGCTGGATGCCAACATGCTGGCGCCCATCGCGCTGATCCGCGCCACGGTGGACGCGATGATCGCGCGCGGCTTCGGCCGCATCGTCAACATCACCTCATCCTCGGTGAAGGCACCGATCGACACGCTGGCGCTGTCCAACGGCGCGCGCAGCGGTCTCACCGGCTTCGTCGCCGGGCTGGCACGGCGCACGGTCGGCCACAACGTCACGATCAACAACCTGCTGCCCGGCCAGTTCGACACCGACCGCCTGCGCGCCAACTTCGCCCACGCTGCGGGCCAGGACGGCGACGTGCAGGCGGTGGCCGACCGCCGCCGCCAGCAGATCCCCGCCGGCCGCTTCGGCACGCCGGACGAATTCGGCGCCGCCTGCGCCTTCCTGTGCAGTGCACAGGCCGGTTACCTCACCGGGCAGAACCTGCTGATCGACGGCGGCGCCTACCCCGGTACGTTCTAAGAGACTTCCGCAATGCCGTCCCACTTCGATGCCCGCCACGTCCGCCGCGCGTTCGCCCGCGCCGCCAACAGCTATGACGCCGCCGCTGCCCTGCAGCGCGAGGTGCAGTCGCGGCTGATCGAATCGCTGGACTACCTGGAAGCGCGCAAGCCCGAGGTGGTGCTGGACATCGGTGCGGGCACCGGCCACGCCAGCGCGCTGATGAAGAAGCGTTGGCCGAAGGCGCAGGTGATCGCGATGGACGTGGCCCTGCCGATGCTGGACCAGGCCAAGCGCCAGGCCGGCTGGTGGAAGCCGTTCCAGCGCCTGTGCGGTGACGCCGCCGCGCTGCCGCTGGCCGACAACAGCGTCGATGTGATCTTCAGCAACCTGTGCCTGCAGTGGCTGGACGACCTGCCAGCGGTGTTCGCCGGTTTCCGTCGCGTGCTCAAGCCTGGCGGCCTGCTGCTGTGCTCCACCTTCGGCCCGGAAACGCTGGTCGAGCTCAACGAAGCATTCGCCGCCGCCGATGACCGCCCGCATGTCAGCCGCTTCGCGCAGATCGCCCAGTTCGGCGATGCGTTGATGATGGCCGGCTTCCGCGATCCGGTGCTGGACCGCGACCTGTTCACCCTGACCTACGACGACCTGCCCGCGCTGATGCGCGAGCTGCGCGCGATGGGTGCGACCAATGCACGGGTAGACCGCCGCCACACGCTGACCGGCCGCGGTCGTTTTGCCGCTGCTGCTGCAGCATACGAACCGATGCGCCGTGCCGACGGCAAGCTGCCCAGCAGCTGGGAAGTGATCTACGCCCATGCCTGGGCGCCGGACCCGGGCGCACCGATCCGCGAAGGCGGGCATGACATCGCCTCGGTGCCGGTGTCGGCCATCCCGATCCGCCGCAAGCAGCCCTGATCGAAAGCCGCCGGGCATGGCC
>JAFAFD010000182.1 GCA_023423675.1 Pseudomonadota bacterium
AGAGTAGCCACTCCCGCGAGGGGGATACAGGATGCCGTTTCACCATACGCATTCGCATGGTCGCCAAAGGCCAGTTAGAATCGGGGTCCCACCCCCGAACCGGTTGCTGTTGCAGAACCGGATGTTCCCCAGCAAATGTGAGCCGGCCAGCGGCCGGCACTACAAGGACCCCGTACCAGATGAAAATCCTCGTCGCGTACAAGCGCGTGGTGGACTACAACGTCCGCATTCAGGTCAAGCCGGACGGTTCCGGCGTGGTCACCGACGGCGTCAAGCTGTCGCCCAATCCCTTCGATGAAATCGCGCTGGAAGAAGCCCTGCGCCTGCGCGACAAGGGCATCGCGACCGAAGTCGTGGTCGCCACCATCGCCCCGGCCGACGCCCAGGCGCACCTGCGCAATGGCCTGGCCATGGGTGCGAACCGTGCGATCCACGTCGTGACCGACCAGGCCATCCAGCCGCTGACCGCCGCCCGCACCCTGCTCAAGCTGGTCGAGAAGGAACAGCCGGACCTGGTGATCCTCGGCAAGCAGGCCATCGACGACGACGCCAACCAGACCGGCCAGATGCTGGCCACGCTGTGGGGCCGCCCGCAGGCGACCTTCGCCAGCAAGCTGGACATCGCCGATGGCAAGGCCACGGTCACCCGCGAAGTCGACGCCGGCCTGGAAACGCTGGAAGTGGACCTGCCGGCCGTGGTCACCACCGACCTGCGCCTGAACGAACCGCGCTTCATCAAGCTGCCGGACATCATGAAGGCCAAGGCCAAACCGCTGGAGACCCTGCAGCTGGCCGACCTCGGCGTTGAAGCCGCCGATACCTTCAAGACCACCCAGTACGCCGCGCCGTCCAAGCGCAGCAAGGGTGTAATGGTCAAGGACGCGGCCGAACTGGTTGCCGCACTCAAGCAGAAGGGGCTACTGTAATGAGCAAGATTCTCGTCATCGCCGAGCACCAGGACGGCAAGCTCAACGCCGCCACCGCCAAGACCGTCAGCGCCGCCGCCGCCATCAGCGGTGCCAGCATCGACGTGCTGGTGCTGGCCGCCGACCCGGCCGCCGTGGCTGCTGAAGCCGCGAAGATCGCCGGCGTCGCCAAGGTCCTGACCGTGGCCAACGCCGCCAACGCGCAGGCCATCGCCCAGGTGCTGGCCCCGCAGATCGCGCAGCTGGCCAAGGGTTACACCCACGTCTTCGGCCCGTCGACCACCTTCGGCAAGGACCTGATGCCCTGCGTGGCCGCCCTGCTGGGCGTCAACCAGGTGTCCGACCTGATGGCCGTGGAAGGCAGCCACACCTTCAAGCGCCCGATCTACGCCGGCAACGCCATCATCACCGTCGAAGCGCCGGCCGACCAGATCGTGGTCGCCACCGTGCGCGCCGCATCGTGGCCGGAAGCCGCCCAGGGTGGCAGCGCCGCCGTTGAAGCGGCCAGCGTCGATGCCGCCCTGCCGGCGCACACCCGCTTCGTCGGCCTGGCCGCCGGTGCCAGCGACCGCCCGGACCTGCAGAGCGCCAAGCGCGTGGTCTCCGGTGGCCGTGGCGTCGGTTCGGAAGAGAACTTCAAGGTCATCTTCCAGCTGGCCGACAAGCTCGGTGCCGCCGTCGGTGCCTCGCGCGCCGCGGTCGATGCCGGCTACGTGCCCAGCGACCTGCAGGTCGGCCAGACCGGCAAGATCATCGCGCCGGAACTGTACGTGGCCGTCGGCATCAGCGGGGCCATCCAGCACCTGACCGGCATCAAGGATGCCGGCACGATCGTGGCCATCAACAAGGACGCGGATTCGCCGATCTTCGAGATCGCCGACATCGGCCTGGTCGGGGATCTGTTTGCGATCCTGCCGGAGCTGGAAAAGGCCCTGTAATGGCCAACCGTCGCCCTCCGGTGCCGGTTCAGCCGGCACGCGGGGGGCGTGCGGGCCTCTGGGTCGCCGCCATTGCAGTGATCTATGTGGCGGCACTGTGGTACCTCGATCGCGACAGGAACATCTTGTCGCAATTGGCCAAAATGGCGGCGCCGCTGTCGGCCTGCGCCGTCCTCGTCCTGCTCAGCTATGCGTGCCGGTACCAGCGCTGGCGCAGCGTACTGGCGGCACAGGGGCATCCCGTGCACGCCTGGTGGCAGGGACTGCTCGCCTACCTCGCTGGTTTCGCGTTCACGGCATCACCTGGCAAGGCCGGTGAACTGCTGCGCATCCGCTATTTCAACTGGCAGGGCATCCCGCCCCGGGCCACGTTGACGACATTCATCTTCGAACGGGCCTGCGACCTGCTGGTCATCACCCTGCTGTCGATTGCAGCAGCCACCCTGGTTCCGGCGTTCGGCCTGCTGGTGCTGATCATCCTGGTGCTGCTGCTGGCATTGCTCGCGCTTGGCTGCTGGCCACCGTTGGCGCGGTTCGCACGTGGGCTGGCCGCACGCCTGCCCGGCGCGCCGGTGCGGCGGGCAGCAGGCTTCCTGATCGACGGGGGAACCGCACTGGGCCCCCTGCTGCGGGTCCGCCTGCTGCTGGGCAGCCTGGGCTGGGGCAGCGTGGCCTGGCTGCTGACAGCGGCGGCGTTCGCATGGCTGTGCCACAGCGCGGGCATCACCTTGCCGGCGCACCTGCTGCTGGGCATCTACCCGATGGCGATGCTGATCGGCGCCCTGTCCTTCGTGCCCGGCGGCGTCGGCACGACCGAAGCAGCCATCGTGCTGATGCTGGTGGCCTGCGGCGTCGGCGCGGACGCCGCACTGGCCATCGCCATCGGCATCCGCCTGGCCAGCCTGTGGCTGGCGGTGCTGGTGGGCATGCTGGCCATGGCAACGCTGGAATCGCGCGCACTGTCGCCTGCAACCGGGCGCTGATGCGTGTACTGACCCGGTCACCACCTTCATTTATCATCCATTCGGTCAACGGCGAAATACAAGGTTCAGCAATGCAACATTCCGATGCAGTCCACCCCGGAGCATTCACGCCGTGACGGCCTCCAACCGCCCGCTCTGCGTCGACCTTGACGGCACCCTGCTGCGCTCGGACATCCTTTACGAGTCCCTGCTGGCCCTGCTTTCGAACAACCCGCTGTACATTTTCCTGGTGCCCTTCTGGCTGCTGCGTGGCAAGGCCTACGTGAAGCGCCAGCTGGCCTCGCGCGTGCAGTTGCCGGCCGAGACGCTGCCGTACGACGAGCGCGTGCTGGAGATCCTGCGCACCACCACGCAGCGCCCGCGCGTGCTGTGCACCGCGTCGGACCGGCTGCTGGTGCAGCCCATCGCCGACCACCTCGGCCTGTTCGAGGAGGTGATGGCCAGCGATGGCCAGACCAACCTGTCCGGCAGCAACAAGGGCCAGGCGCTGGCCGCGCGCTTCGGCGAACGCGGCTTCGACTACATGGGCAACGGCCAGGTCGACCTGAAGGTGTGGGCGCATGCCGGTGGCGCGATCGTGGTCAACAACGGTGCCGGGCTCGCCAGCGCGGCGGCGAAGCAGACCGAGGTGCTGGCCCACCTGCCTTCGCAGAACGGCGGCCTGATCACCTGGATCAAGGCCCTGCGCATCTACCAGTGGCTGAAGAACCTGCTGGTGCTGGTGCCGCTGCTGACGGCGCACCGGTTCTTCGACATCGCCTCGATCATCGACGCGGGCACGGCGTTCCTCGCCTTCGGCCTGTGTGCATCGGGCGTCTATCTGCTCAACGACCTGCTCGACCTGACCCCGGACCGCATGCATCCGCGCAAGCGCAAGCGTCCGTTCGCGGCCGGCACGCTGCCGCTGCTGCATGGCCTGCTGGTGGCGCCGCTGATCACCCTGGCCGGCTTCGCGCTGGCCCTGGCCTGCAGCCCGGCCTTCGCCGGCGTGCTGCTGTGCTACTACGTGATGACGCTGAGCTACTCGCTCAAGCTCAAGCGCATCGTGATGATCGACGTGGTGCTGCTGGCCGCGCTGTACACCGTGCGCATCATCGGCGGTGCGGTGGCGATCAATTCCGAACTGTCGTTCTGGCTGCTGGCCTTCTCGATGTTCGTGTTCCTCAGCCTGGCCATGCTCAAGCGCTATACCGAACTGGCATCGGCGCTGGCCAGCGGCAAGGAAATGGCGATCGGCCGTGGCTATTCCGTGGCCGACCTGCCCCTGGTGCAGTCGCTGGGTGCCGCCGCCGGCTACATCGGCGTGATGGTGTTCGCCCTGTACATCAACAGCCCGGAAAGCCTTGAGCTGTACAGCAACCCCAAGCTGCTGTGGCTGCTGTGCCCGATCCTGCTGTACTGGATCAGCCGGATGTGGATCGTCTCCCACCGCGGTGACATGCATGACGATCCCATCGTGTTCGCGGCCATGGACCGTGGCAGCCAGATCGTCATCGGGCTGTGCGTGCTGATCGTGCTGATCGCAATATGAGTGCAGCGCCCGGCCAGTCCTGGGGACGCTACCCGCGGGTCGAGCAGCGCATCATCCCGGTGCTCGACCG
>JAFAFD010000223.1 GCA_023423675.1 Pseudomonadota bacterium
TGGAACTGACCATCGATACCGCGTTGCCGCTGACCTGTCAGCGCAGCATGCAGCGATTCCTGTTGCCGGTGAAGATGACCCAGAGGCTTGGCCTGATCCGCGACGAGGACGAGGAATCGTCCCTGCCCGAGGAGTACGAGGCGTTGCTGGTGCCGGAAGATGGGCAGCTGCGTCCGCTGGACCTGGTCGAAGATGAATTGGTGCTGGCGGTACCCGTGGTACCGCTGTCGCCGGACGGTGAGGCAGTCAACAAGGACTGGGCACCGACCGAAGAAGAAACGAAGCAGGCCAACCCGTTTGCGGCGTTGGCGGCACTGAAGAAAGAGTAAAAGCATTAGCAGCCGGATTGTCGTCGGCGGCTGCGGCGAAAGCGAAAGTGTGCTGGGCGCTGGCGTCCTGCGCGACGATACGACGAAGCAAATCGAACCGAGTTTGGAGCAATCCCATGGCTGTCCAGAAATCCCGTGTCACCCCGTCCCGCCGCGGTATGCGCCGTGCGCATGACGCCCTGAGCGCCAAGCAGCTGTCGACCGACCCGACCACCGGCGAAGTGCACCTGCGTCACCACATCACTGCTGACGGTTTCTACCGCGGCAAGAAGGTCATCCAGACCAAGACCTCGGCCGTCGAAGAAGATTGATGTGCCGGAAGGCCGCTGCCCCAGGGCAGCGGCCTTTGCCTTCTTCCCCGGGCATGCCGGTGATCGGCAGCCTGCGCAACAGGAAACATGATGAGCAAGCGGATCTACTCGAGGATCGCGGGCACCGGTAGCTATTTGCCGGAAAAAGTCCTGACCAACGCCGACCTGGAAAAAATGGTCGAAACCTCGGACGAGTGGATCCAGTCGCGCACCGGTATTCGTGAACGGCACATCGCGGCCGAAGGCGAAACCACCAGCGACCTCGGCTACCACGCCGCGGTGCGTGCGCTTGAAGCGGCCGGTATCGACGCTTCCCAGCTCGACATGATCGTGGTCGGTACGACCACCCCTGACCTTATTTTCCCGTCCACCGCGTGCCTGATCCAGGCCAAGCTCGGTGCCTCGGGCTGCCCCGCCTTCGACGTCAACGCGGCCTGCTCGGGCTTCGTGTTCGCGCTCAGCGTGGCCGACAAGTTCATCCGTTCCGGTGATGCCCGCTACGTGCTGGTCATCGGTGCCGAAACGCTGACCCGCATCGTCGACTGGGAAGACCGCACCACCTGCGTGCTGTTCGGCGACGGTGCCGGCGCGGTCGTGCTCAAGGCCGATGAAGAAACCGGCATCCTCAGCACCCACCTGCATTCCGATGGCAGCAAGAAAGAGCTGCTGTGGAACCCGGTCGGCGTGTCGGTCGGTTTCAAGGATGGCAGCGGTAACGGCGGCGGCACCATCAACATGAAGGGCAACGACGTGTTCAAGTACGCCGTCAAGGCGCTGGACTCGGTCGTGGACGAAACCCTGGAGGCCAACGGCCTGGGCAAGTCCGACCTGGATTGGCTGATCCCGCACCAGGCCAACCTGCGCATCATCGAAGCCACCGCCAAGCGGCTGGACATGTCGATGGACCAGGTCGTGGTCACCGTGGACAAGCACGGCAACACCTCCTCCGGCTCGGTGCCGCTGGCGCTGGACGCCGCGGTGCGTTCGGGCAAGGTCGAGCGCGGCCAGTTGCTGCTGCTGGAAGCCTTCGGTGGCGGCTTCACGTGGGGTTCGGCTCTGCTGCGCTATTGATAGCGTAGTTACGACAACGTGAAGTCTGTCGTTGCGGCCCCTCTGGGGCCGTAACGCGTTCAGGAGATCCGTCATGGTTGAGCCCATCGTCATCGAAGGGCAGCGCGCCTGGCTGAAGCAGTACGGCAAGGGAAGCCGAGCATTCGCCCTGGGCCTGCTCAATTTCATCGCCCGCCGCTTCCACCTCGATGCCCTGCGTCCGCCGCCGCACCGCGGAGGCGATGCCGCGCGCGAAACCGAAGCGCGCCGCCTGGGCGAGCTGCATGCGCAGGGCGTGAACGTGCCCGAAGTGATCGGCAGCGGCCACGCCGCGTTGGTGATCGGCGACAACGGCGGTTCCTTCAATACCTGCCTGCGCGAAGCCGATGACGCCGGTCGTGACCGGCTGGTGGCCGCCGCAATGAAGGCCCTCGCCGAAGCCCATGCCCGTGGCGCCTATTTCGGCCAGCCGGTGCCGCGCAACCTCACCTGGGACGGCCAGAACGTGGGCTTCATCGATTTCGAGGAAGACCCGCTGGAAGTGATGGACCTGGCCGAAGCGCAGGCGCGCGACTGGCTGATGTTCGGCTACGGCGTGGCCAAGTATTACGCCGACCGCCCGCAGCACCTGCAGGCGATGATGGCCGAGGCCATGGATGGTGTGCAGGCGCCGGTACGCGCGCACGTGCATTCGGTCAGTGGCCGGCTGCAGGGCCTGGCCCGCGTGTGCATGAAGCTGGGCCGCTCGGCGCGCGCGCTGGCGCAATCGATCTTCATCACCCATGGCGCCACCACGCTGGGCCTGATCATGGTGGTGGGGCTGTGCGTGGACTGGTTCGCCGATGGCGAGCTCGACATCCTGCAGCTGTTCTGCTGACCGCATCCGCCGGGCATGGCCCGGCGCTACCCTAACCGTTCGTCGGGCATGGCCCGGCGCTACCGGACCCGTTCGCGGGCAGGGGTCAGAGCCCTCCCCGGTGGAAAAGGGATCCGACCCCTTCGTGGGTCCATACGCCCTGCATACGCGCACGTACAGACGACACGGGGGATTCGCCCTTATCATGGCCCGCTTCGATTGCAACAAGCGGATGACCGCGTGACCGTATCCACCCTCGCATTTGTCTTCCCCGGTCAGGGCTCGCAGTCCGTGGGCATGCTGGCCGAGCTGGCCGAGCTGCACCCGCAGGTGCGTGAAGCCTTCACCGAAGCATCCGATGGTGCCGGCGTCGACCTGTGGGCGCTGTCCCAAGGTGGCCCGGAGGAAATGCTCAACCGTACCGAATACACCCAGCCGGCCCTGCTGGCGGCGAGCATCGGCGCGTGGCGCGCCTGGAACGCCGTCGGCGGTCCGCGCCCGTCGGTGCTGGCCGGCCACAGCCTGGGCGAATACACCGCCCTGGTCGCTGCTGGCGCGCTGAGCCTGCATGACGGTGCCCACCTGGTGCGCCTGCGCGGCCAGCTGATGCAGGAAGCCGCGCCGGCCGGCGTCGGTGCCATGGCCGCCGTGCTCGGTGCCGAAGACCAGCTGGTGCTGGACGTCTGCGCCGAAGCCGCTGGCAGCCAGGTGGTGGTGCCGGCCAACTTCAACTCGCCGGGCCAGATCGTCATCGGTGGCGACGCCGCTGCGGTCGACCGTGCGCTGGCGCTGCTGGCCGAAAAGGGCGTGCGCAAGGCCGTGAAGCTGGCCGTCAGCGTGCCTTCGCACACCCCGCTGATGCGCGAAGCCGCCAACCGCCTGGCCGAAGTGATGGCCGGCCTGTCCTGGCAGGCGCCGCAGCTGCCGGTGGTGCAGAACGTCGATGCCAAGGTGCACGACGGCGTCGACGCCATCCGTACCGCGCTGGTGCAGCAGCTGTACCAGCCGGTGCAGTGGACCGGTTGCGTGCAGGCCCTGGCCGCCCGTGGCATCACCCAGATCGCCGAATGCGGTCCGGGCAAGGTGCTCACCGGCCTGGTCAAGCGCATCGACAAGACCATCGACGGCCGTTCCCTGGCCACCCCGGGCGACTTCGAAGGCGCCCGCGAGGCGTGGTCGGCCTGATCCCCCTGTTCCTGCCGACCGTGCCGGTGGCCGCTAAAAGCGGCACGGGCGCGGTCGCTGCCCACGTCTGAGGACAACATCATGAGCAAGCCCCTGCAGGGTGAAATCGCACTGGTCACTGGCGCCAGCCGTGGCATTGGTGCCGCCATCGCCGATCTGCTGGCCGCCCAGGGCGCCACCGTCATCGGCACCGCCACCACCGACTCCGGCGCTGCCGCGATCGGCGAACGCTTGGCCGCCCACGGTGGCCACGGCCGCGCGCTGAACGTCACCGACGCCGCCGCGCTGGACAGCGTGCTGGACGGCATCGCCAAGGAATTCGGTGCGATCTCGATCCTGGTCAACAACGCCGGCATCACCCGCGACAACCTGCTGATGCGCATGAAGGAAGACGATTGGGCGTCGATCATCGACACCAACCTGACCAGCGTGTTCCGCACCAGCAAGGCCGTCATGCGAGGCATGATGAAGGCGCGCAAGGGCCGCATCATCAACATCGCATCGGTGGTGGGCGTGACCGGCAATGCCGGCCAGGCCAACTACGCCGCTGCCAAGGCCGGCATCATCGGTTTCAGCAAGTCGCTGGCCAAGGAAATCGGCTCGCGCGGCGTCACCGTAAATGTCGTTGCCCCCGGCTTCATCGATACCGACATGACCAAGGCGCTGCCGGAAGAAGCCCGCACCGCCCTGATCAACGATATCGCCCTCGAACGCCTCGGTTCGCCGGAAGACATCGCCCATGCGGTGGCCTTCCTGGCCAGCCCGGCGGCCGGCTACATCACCGGCGAAACCCTCCATGTGAACGGCGGCATGTACATGCCGTAAGCAAGGGGCGCATGGATTGCGCCGCAAGTGGTTGATCTGCGAGGTTTTTTGCATGCATGCAAGGCCCCGCCGGTTTCCACTACACTATCCCACGGCCATCGCCATCCGATGGCGACCACTTTTGAACCACTACTCCATCTGGAGCGATACCCCATGAGCACCATCGAAGAACGCGTCAAGAAAATCGTCGTCGAACAGCTTGGCGTCAAGGAAGAAGAAGTCACCAACAGCGCATCGTTCGTCGATGACCTGGGCGCTGACTCGCTGGACACCGTTGAGCTGGTGATGGCCCTGGAAGAAGAGTTCGAGTGCGAGATCCCGGACGAAGAAGCCGAGAAGATCAGCACCGTGCAGGCCGCCATCGACTACATCAAGGCCCACGTCAAGGCCTGATGTCAGACGGCAGTGCGCGCGCGGGTTCCGCTCGCCGCGCACCGCACCCCATGGGGCCGCAGTTGCGGCCCCGTGTGTTTGAGCATCACATCGAAGCAAACCGAGTTGCCCGTTGACATCATCGGGTCAGGAGAATCAGCAATGAAGCGTCGCGTCGTCGTAACCGGCCTGGGTATCGTCTCGCCGTTGGGCAATGATCTGGCCAGCAGCTGGGAAGGCATCACCCATGGTCGTTCGGGCATCGGTCCGCTGACCAACGTTTCTGATGCCTACCTGGATCGGTTCACCACCAAGATTGCAGGTGAGGTCAAAGGCTTTGACATCACCGCCGACAACGAACTGTTCGGCAAGTACCGGGTCAGCGGCAAGGATGCCAAGAAGATGGACCCGTTCATCCATTACGGCCTCGGTGCCTCGTTCATGGCCCTGCACGATGCGGGCCTGGAGATCACCGAAGCCAACGCCGAGCGCATCGGCGCGATCGTCGGCGCCGGCATCGGCGGCCTGCTGGGCATCGAAGAGCAGACCATCGATTTCCACGAGGGCAAGAAGATCTCGCCCTTCTACGTGCCCAAGACCATCATCAACATGCTGCCGGGCCAGCTGAGCATCATCACCGGCCTGAAGGGCCCGTCGTTCTCGGCGGTCTCGGCGTGCGCGACCTCGAACCATTCGATCGGTACCGCGATGCGCATGATCCAGTACGGCGATGCCGACGTGATGGTGGCCGGTGGCGCCGAGCGCGGTTCCTCGCCAACCGCCTTGGGTGGCTTCTGCGCGATGAAGGCCATGAGCACCCGCAACGATGCCCCCGAACAGGCCTCGCGCCCGTGGGACAAGGAGCGCGACGGCTTCGTGCTGGGTGACGGTGCCGGCATCCTGGTGCTGGAAGAGTACGAACACGCCAAGGCACGCGGCGCCAAGATCTACTGCGAACTGGCCGGCTTCGGCGCCAGCTCCGACGCGTACCACATGACCGCCCCGGCCGAGAACGGCGAAGGCGCGGCGCGCTGCATGACCATGGCCCTGAAGGACGCCGGCGTGACCCCGGACCAGGT
>JAFAFD010000338.1 GCA_023423675.1 Pseudomonadota bacterium
AGTGGGGACTTCCGGGTCATTGCTGAATTCCTTGAATGGGTTGCAAGCGAACTTAGCAATGGCCGCACGCGGAGTTGCAAAGGCGGCGTGAGGCTTCGGTTACGTCGTCATGCCGCCTAGCCCATGCGCATGGATGGGTTGTCCCGTGTCTGCAGGTCCACCTCCTGCTGCTGGCGCTGCACCTGGCTCTGCTCGCGGTCCACGCTGGCCACCTGCAGGCGCTGCAGCGACTGCTCGACCGGTGTCTGCACCGCGAGATCCGTCGGCATCGACGCGCGAAGATGCGCGGGATCGTTCGGCTCGCCCTGCACCACAAAGACATTGCGGCCGGCAGGGTTGTCGCTCGTCTGCGCGCTCAGCATCACGTGGTCGGCCCGCTCCAGGTTGTGTTGGCGCGCCAGCGCCATCACGCTAGCGGTCAGGCGCTCGCTGCTTTCATCATGCGTACGCCCTGCCTGCGCATCCAGAACCGCCACGCGATGCCTGACCTGCTGCAGCAGACCGTACTCGGCATGGCCCGGGCCGATATCCGCCAACCGGGTCGGGGCGAGGCGGGGGTCCGGCAGATCGTCGACGGACGCTGTGAGAGGGCTGCGGGTGATCGTGCGGAACGTATCGTCTGCATGGAACTGGGTGGCCTTCTGCTGGCGCTCCAGACGCACCTCGCGCGCATCATTGAGTTCAGCAATGCGTGCGGGATCGGTGATCTCGCTCATCGTCACATGGCCACCACCGGCGCTGACATTGGTCCATTTCTTCTCCCCCTCGAAGTACATGGCGTAGTGGCTGTTGCCGCCAATCACGTTTGGGTCGACCGACGAGCGACCTTCAAGGGCTTGGACGGCTTCATGCGCCGTCAACGTGAGCACATAGCGACCGCCCTTCCATTTGCCCATCTGCGTTACGGCATCGATACTGGTATCCCAGGCGCGCGTGATGCCTCGGTAGTCGTTGTTGAGCATGCCGGTCCAGATCTGCTCCATCTTCTGCGGACCCTCCTTGGCAAGTGCAGCCTGCAGCAGCACGCGCGGGGTCCAGCAGTTTGGATCAAGCCTGTGATGCTCGAAGGCACGATCATGTGACAGCATCACGTCCCTGCCCGGCAGGTTCAAGGCAAGATCCGGGCGTTTCAGGTCGAACCAGCGCTGCCTGCGCTCGAGGTCCTGCATGATCAGGGTCTGCCCAAAAGACTCCCATTCCCGCTCGCTCAGATTCGCGTTGGGGTGGCGGGAGCCATTGTCGTGCTGGTGCGACGCGTGGCTCTGCGCGTAACTGTTGGCCACACGTCCAGGCAGGCTGTCATTGCGCACCACTCCAAGTGCCAGCGTCCCGTAGCCGTCGGCCCCCTCCAGCTGCGACAGATAGTTCCAGTAAAGCTCGCGATTCCCGGACCTGGCGTAACTTCCGAGGATTTCCAGATTCTTTTGGCTCAATCCACTCATGCCTGCCTCCCTGTAGGCAACGGATTACTTCACCTTGCTTTCCGCAAGGACACGCCTCACGGCACTCTCCATGCGTTTCCAATCCTGCAGAAACACCCTGTTATAGCTGAGCATGATCGAGAGCTTGCTCTCGTCATCCACGAAGTAGTGCGTACACCCTGCCACTGTAGATCCAGGCATGTCCGTGATCTCGCTGCCTTGCACACGCAGGCCATCCGCACTGTGCTTACTGCTGTCGCACTTGATGAAGGTGGTCAGGCGAGCCTGTGCATCACGGACCACGTACCAGTCACCTTCGTAAGCCGGGTTCCGCGGTGCCGGCCTGCCATAGCGAGCCTGGTATCGTTCTGAATACACGGCCATCTTTTCTTCATCGATGGCGTACGGAATCAAGCCCAGGGTTTCAGGCTGCGCGATACGCAGATCAAGCCTGGCAGCAGGATCACCGTGCTCCACCGAATCGCCGTCCGTACGGGCCTCGTCGCCCGAGTACCGTGCCAACACTGTCTGGATGGGCACACGGTCGACGTAGTCAATGAGGACTTTGATCTCCTTTCGAAAATCGTTTGTGCGTGGATCGGCCCGCGCACCTGGCGCCGTCGGCTTCATATCCGGCCATTCAATCACCAGGCTAACGCCCTCGCCCGGCCAGGGCGCGATCTGGCTGTCCAGATAATTGGCGGGAAACCGGAACGTCGTCGGACCGAGTTTCACATCCACCGGTGCGTCGGTGTAGGTATGCCCATTGAGGGTACGGCCGGTCTGGGTTGCGCCCGACATGGCAGGATTCCTTTCGTGTTCGTTGGACGGCGGCCGTGCGCATGCACCGGCACTTACTGCGACAGCAAGTGCCAGTGCCAGGCAGCGGCCGGGGGACATCACGTGCATGGCCATTCCATAGCAGGGTTCCGGGGCCACTATAGGGAACCGGGTGTCAACGAGACAGGAACGGCGTCCCAACCTTCACGGCACCAGGCTGCGCTCCACCTGCAGCGACAGCATCTGGCAGGCATTAAACAGCCCTTCAATCACCGCTGCGGAGGGGCAGCACGCGGGGTCATCGCTTTCCCGCGCTACATGCGCGGCGTGCAGTACGGCGGTCAACGCGGTGATGCCCGAAGCGCTGCGGGTCGCCAGAGCCAGATCGAATGCCCGCCCGGGGCTGAGACGGGTTTCGGTCCACGCCTCGCCATCGGCGCGCAGGTTCTTTCCATGGCCTTTGAGGTGTGCAAAGAACGCGGATGATGGCGCGCCCTCGGCGGACTCGCAGAGGGCATCCTCAAGCGTTTCGGCCACAGCATTGGGAAGATCGCGCAGGGCTGCGCCGAGCAGCGCGTGCACGCGGGGATAGTCGGGAAGACGGTCAGACATGGCGGCAACCTCACGGTGTGGCCACCTGCAGATGCAAGGTGGCGGACGGTGCGGGTTGGCGTGCCGGATACGTACCGCTAAAGCCGGCGGATCGAAAGATCCCCACGCATCGTCCGCCATGAACTGGCAATGCGGTGCATTGTCGGGACTGCAGCAGGAGCTGCAAGCACGACCGGTAGCGGTACGTAAGTTCGGGACGCCAATCCCGGCCAGGGCGAGTGCCTTGCCAGGGCGATGATTGACACACTGTTTGGCCCCTTAAAAGCAGGGAAACTGCCTACCCAGCTGTAGTTGAGCCGCTTGCGTCATGAGATGGCGAGTTACCCCCAAGATGCCCGCACCGACAGGATCCTCGGCCTGCAAATCAGCTGGGCGCGACTGATTCTGGAGAGTGGAATGCGACACGCCAGACACTCCGCCATCCTGGAAGCCGTTGCGCTCTGAGCCGGTCTTATGTCGCAACAGCCTCTACTTCACCCAGCTGATTCGGCCAGAGGACCTAGTGTTTCGCTTTCTTTGAAGCGGCAATCGTCTGGTACAGCTGCATTCTGCCCGGCCTGTCGCAAAAGACACTCGAAGCACCTTCAGAGCACGTTGGATTCTGCAATCCAATCACCGGTGGAAGACATTCATGGCACGGCACTGGATTGTGGAGGGAGATCCTACCTCCAGCGGAGGGCATGTGATCACGGCGTCGAACTACACCGTCATCGACGGCAAAGGTGTCGCACGGGTGGGTGACAAGGCGACGTGTCCCAAGAAACACAAAGGCGTGTTTGAAATCATAGAAGGTGACAGCACGATCATCATCGATGGTCATCCTGTTGCGCTGCATGGATGCGCGCTCGCGTGTGGTTGCAGACTGATGTCCAACAAACAGCTCAGGGTTTACGTATCAAACGCTGCCACCACAGACCGCACTGCGAACGCAACCGCGGCTGGCGTACAGCAAGCCGCCACACCCGTCGTCAGCGATCAGAGCCTTCCGTTCGACCAGGCCATCCGCTTCACGGGCTTCCAAGGCACGCCCTTGCGGGAAATTCCCTACACCCTGCACCTGGCGAACGGCCAGACTTTCTCGGGCACAACCAATACGCTAGGCGAGACCTCACGCGTATCAACCCACGAAAGCGTGGCTGTGGTGCGCGCAGCGCTGCACCCACCCAGCGTCTCCAGCGGCTGTTGCGAACGCACCTTGCTGGCCGGGGACGATGACGCAGAGATCTTCGATATTGATGGTGTGATTACCACCTCTGCCACCATAGGAACGTCAGTCGTACCGGTGACGGTGCCACGCCATGAGCGCGTCCTGACGCAGGGCGAGATCGAGATGGCACAACTGGTATTCGGCGATGCGATCGACTACAGCTCGGTAAGGATTCACAACCATGGCTACTGGATGCTTCTGGGAATGCAGCCGAAGGACACTGTGGTTGCGCCCAATGGCGAGATCTATTTTCCGAAAGGCATATATCGCCGCGACTACTCTATTGAGAACCTTGAGCTCCAGAAGCTCTTCATCCATGAGATGACGCATGTCTGGCAGTATCAGCTGGGTTACAACGTAAAGCTGATCCGCGGCCCTCGGCCGGGAATGAGTTACAAGTATGAGCTTGATGAGCTTCGCCTGCTCCACGACTACAACATGGAGGCGCAAGGAGAGATCGTCGCGGACTACTTCCTGGTTGCCTTCCGTGACTCAGCCAGCAAAGTGAGCAGCGCTGCGTATCAAACAACGGATGACATTCACGCCAAATTGGAGCGCACCCTTGCGCAATTCCTCGCATCGCCTCGCGACAAGCGTAATCTTCCAAAAACGACACGATGATCAGACTTTCATTACCCCTCTGCGCTCTGCTGCTACCGCTGGTTGCCAGCTGCTCACCGCCGCCCGGGCGCTATCAGAATGCCACGGTCAGCGCATCCGAGGGCAGACTTTGCTTTGGCGTTCCTGACACTCGCGAGACTCGATCTGCGCCGCCTGAGATCGCCTCAATCGCTGTGAGCGAAGTTGGGCACGGCCTTTATCCGATCTGGGAGCGTGTGTTCAGGGAAGAGCACATTCCCGAACCTGCCCTGCCTGCTAGCCAGTGCATTCCTTATGCCTCGGGGCCGACCCCAGCGCCGCCATTGCAGCGGGGAACGTACTACGAGGTGATGCTCTCCGGGTACACGCCGGGCAATCCAGAAAATAAGGGTGAGGGAGAAAAGCGTGTATTCATCTCCTGTTTCCATCTCCGTCAAGCCGCCGATGCTACCGCCTTGGTGCCCGTAATGGTGATCTGCGGCAATGTGCCCCCATCTTCGCCACCGCCCGCATGAGCACACCACCAATGGTGTCCGCGGCGCGGAGCAAGACTCAGTACGTTATGATCAAACAGTCATGGCCCCTTTGGGCGATGCTGCTACCCGTCGTGGCCAGCTGCTCACCACCGCCCAGGCGGTACCAGGCGGCCTCAGTAAGCACATCCGAAGGCAGACTGTGCTATGGCGTAGCTGACAGGCGCGAGACTCGGGCCGCGCCTCCTGAGATCGCCATCGTTTCAATGAGCGAGGTTGGGCGAGGCCTTTACCCGGTATGGCAACGAAAGTTTTGGAAGAGCACGTCCGCGAGCCTGCGCTCCCTCCTGACAAGTGCATACCCTATGCCTCCGGCCCGGCACTTGTTCCGGTATTGCAGACGGGAACGTACTATCAGGTGCTTCTCTCTGAATACACGCCCGACGACCCGGACAAAGAGCGCGAGGGAGAAAAGCGTGTATTCAGTGCGTTTTTACCTTAATCAACACGCCGATGATTGCGAACTGAAGCCTATCGTGGTGACCTCCGGGGACGTGCCCTCATCCTCGCTACCTCCCTCATGACAGGCGCGTAGCCATATAGACCGTTGCAGCAGGAATTTCACCAGGCTCTCCACCCTCAGCTGTCCTCGCGCGTACTCTGGTAACCGCGATAGGTTTCGCCCCACTCGCGCATGGCCAACAGCACGGGCACCAGCGAACGGCCGAATTCGGAAAGCTCGTATTCCACCTTCGGCGGCACTTCCGGATAAACATGGCGGATCAGCACGCCATCCGCCTCCAGCTCGCGCAACTGGCTGGTCAGCATCGACTGCGTGGCGTTGGGCACCAGCCGGGTCAATTCCATGAAGCGCCGTTTACGCTTCATCAGGTGAAACAGGACGACCGGCTTCCACACCCCGCCCATCACCGAGAGAGTGACTTCCACGGCGCAACCGCTTTTGCCGTCCCAGCGCTTGCTACGCATACATACTCCGGAAAACCATAGTACCTACGAAAAATCGTCGTTCTTGTTGCGATAACGGTGCGAGCCTAGCATGGCCCCATCCACTGAACGTGAGGCCCCACCATGAAGTTCAAGGCACTGCTTTCCAGCAAGACCAACGACCGTGTTTCCACCGAGCTGGTGGAGTTTGACGAGGCCGACCTGATGGACGGCGATGTCCTGGTGCAGGTTGATTATTCGACCCTCAATTACAAGGATGCGCTGGCGCTGACCAACGAGCGCCCGGTCATCCAGAAGTTTCCGCTCATTCCCGGCATCGACCTTTCCGGCGTGGTGCTGGAATCCAGCAATGCCGGTTTAAAGGCTGGTGACCGCGTGGTGCTCAATGGCTGGGACCTGAGCATGGGCCACCACGGCGGCCTGGCCCAGCGCGCCCGCGTGCGGGGTGAGTGGCTGAACAAGATTCCGGGCAACCTGACCACCCGCGATGCCATGGCCATCGGCACCGCCGGCTATACCGCCATGCTGTGCGTGCTGGCACTGGAAGATGCGGGCGTGACCCCGGAGAAGGGCGATGTGCTGGTAACCGGCGCCAACGGCGGCGTGGGATCGATTGCCGTGGCCATTCTTTCCAAGCTGGGCTACCGCGTGGTGGCCGCCACCGGCCGACCCGAACATTCAGAGTATCTGCACACCCTGGGCGCGGCGGAGATCATCGACCGCGCGGAGCTTTCCGAGTCGCGCAAGAAGCCGATCAGCGCCGAGCGCTGGGCCGGCGTGGTGGACGTGGCCGGCGGCCCGACCCTGGTCAACGCGCTTGCCGAAACCAAGTACCGCGGCGCCGTGGCGGCCTGCGGCCTGGCTCAGAGCGATGCGCTGCACGGCTCCGTGCTGCCCTTCATCCTGCGCAGCGTGACCCTGGCTGGCGTCGATTCGGTGAATGCCCCGCAGGACGTGCGCCAGCGTGCGTGGGACCGCCTCGCCACCGACCTGGACCCGCAGAAGCTGGAAAGCACGGTGCAGCTGATCGGCCTGGCCGAGGTACTGGATGTGTACGAGCAGATCATCCCGGGCAAGGTGCGCGGGCGGATCGTGGTGGATGTGAACGCCTGACGGCGATCGGGCCAGCGGTGGTGCAACGCCATCGCTGGCTGCCTTACCCAGAAGGTCTGCGCACGGCACCAAGCCCCCTTATCATGGAGCTGTAAGGGCGCTTTACGCCCAGTGACGTACGCAAGGCAGTATCTGGATGTCTATGGAATGGCGCCCCTCGGGCTGGGGCCAGCGTGTGACCCGTTCGCCGGACTGGCGGCTGCGGCTGGATGGCGAGCATGTCGAGCTTCTGATCGAGGGGCGGCAGTACCGCCAACAGGTCGATGATGACCAGCGCGTGCGGGTTTTTCCGGGCCTGTTCTGGGCCCGGGTTGCGCTGCAGAGCGATGACGGCGACACGCTGTCCGTGGATGGCCTGCCCAACCGCGAGGCTTCCCGGTTGTCGGCGGCTGTCCAGCAGGTGCTCTTCGCACGCACAACGCGCGGGCGCAAAGCGCTGTTCGAGGACATTCTGGAGCAGATCCAGTCCTGGTTGGCCGAGGCCGACGCCCTCACTGACCGCGGCAGCGCCGGCCGCCGCTGGATCACGCACGAACAACAGCAGGCACTGCTGGCCGAGCGCCCCGCCCTGCCGTTGCAGCCGTCCGCGCTGCAGCGGCTGTTCCTCGACGAGGACGTGCACGACGACCTGCATTCGCACAGCCACCGTGCCGCGCTGGACGCCCTGCATGATTGGCAACTGGATTGGCCGTCCGTCTGGGCCGAAGCCAACGCAACCATGGCAACGCGCGAGCTGGTGCTGGCCCGCAATTTCCTGCACCGGGTCGAGAGCAAGCCACTGACCGAAGAACAGGCCCGCGCGGTCATCTGTTTCGACAATCATGTGCAG
>JAFAFD010000350.1 GCA_023423675.1 Pseudomonadota bacterium
CTGGAGGCCTGGGCGGATGCCGGCGCCGCGTGGCGGCCGACGCTGGACGCCTCCGGCCGCGCCGCGCTGGCGCCGCGCATCGACCACCTGCAGCGGCTGGCGGCACTGCGCCGCATCGAAGCCGGCCAATGGCAGCTGCTGCAGGAACAGGACGCGGTGCTGCTGCAGCGCTTCGCCCGCATCCACGATGTCCTGCTGCCGGCATGGCGGCAGGCTGCACTGGCCGCGCAGGCCGCCACCGGCGCGGTCCGCGCCGGGCAGGCGGCTACGCTGCACGCACAGATCGATGACGAGGTCGCGGCGGCTCAGGCTAGACTGCGCTGAGCCGGCCGCCGCTGCCGCTAACCCACCTGCAAGGAGACTGCCCGATGACCCAGGACAGCCAGCACCCCGGCACCCTCGTGCCCACCCCGGCCATCCCTTCCGCACTGGACGCGGGCGCGCTGCAGGCCCTGGGCCTGGTCCGCGAGGATCTTCCCCGCATCGCCGAGATCCGCCAGGAACTGGACGATCTGCGCCCGGGCAACCTGCAGGTGTTCGGCCGCGAAGCCGCATCGCGCACCGCCGCGTTTTCCAGCCAGCTGCTGGACCAGGTGCGCAACCGTGACCTCGATGCCAGCGGCGACAAGCTCGGCGAAGTGGTGCGCATCGCGCGCAGCCTGAAGCTGGATGGCTTCGCCCAGCGTTCCAAGGTGCCGGTCATCGGCGGCCTGATCGACCGCCTGCGCGTGTCCAAGGGCGAGCTGGTGCAGAAATTCAGTGATACCAATGCGCAGATCGAGCAGCTGCTGGGCGACGTCGGCGTGCAGCAGGCGCTGATGGGCAAGCGGGTGGGCGAGTTCGACCGCATGCACGAGATCGTGCGCGAGGAGCGCCACGCGCTGGGCCTGTATGCCGCCGCCGGCAAGCAGCGACTGGCCGAACTGCAGGCCGAGCAGCTGGCGGGGCAGGGCAGTGATGACCCGCAGCAGCGCATCCGCCAGAGCGAGGTCGACAATGCGATCCGCCTGATCGAGAAGCGCGTGTCCGACCTGCAGTTGATGCAGCATGCCGCAGACCAGTCGCTGCCGATGATCCGCCTGATCCAGGCCAATGCGCTGCAGCTGATCGAGAAGTTCAACACGGTGCGCGAGATCACCATCCCGTCGTGGAAGCGCCAGTTCGCCATCCAGCTGTCGCTGGGCGAGCAGAAGGCCGCGGTCGAACTGTCCACTGCCATCGACGATGCCACCAACGAGATGATGCGCCGCAATGCCGACCTGCTGCGCCAGGCCTCGGTGGATACCGCGCGCAGCAACCAGCGCGGCGTGATCGACGTGGCCACGCTGCGCCACGTGCACGACCAGCTGATCGCCACGGTCGAAGAAGTGCGCAGCATCCATCGCGAGGGCATGCAGCAGCGGCAGCAGGCCGAAGTCGAACTGTCGCGCCTGCGCGAGGACCTGCAGCAACGCCTGGCCGCACCCACCGCGCCCTGATCGACACGGCGACGTCTTCCCCGTGAAGGCGAGGTGATTGCTGAATGTGACGAATGTCTTGGTTTGGTGCGCTTCTGAACCCGTCAGCGTCGAGTCGACATCGGCGCAACATCTGATCAACGACAATGCGCCCAGCCGGACCATGGCTGGGCGCTTTGCTGTGCGCGCCCGCCGTCGATGGACTCCTGCAGGTACGTTCAATCTATCAACGAGGACGCAACGGATATGCCCCATTTCTCTTCCCGCCGCACGCGCATGACCGGCCTCGCGATCATTCCGGGCCTGCTGCTTGCCTTGGGCGCCTGTGCGGCAGGTGATTCATCGAGTCCGGCCGCACCGGCCGCTGCGCCGGCTGCCACCGCACCGCCTGCCATGGCTGCCTCCGCACCAGCGGCAACGACGCCGACCGCTGCGGCCGGTGACGGTCTGGCAGCACTGATCCAATCCAGTGGCGTGACGTGCACCGACGCCAGCGCGGGCCGTGGCTGCACCGCCGGCGATGTCGACAGCGGTGATTTCTACGATGTGGAACTGTCGCCGGGCTGTGGCGACCAGGGCTTCTTCGCCGGTGTCGCTGATGCCAAGGGCGCGGAAACCCTGGACACCGTGCCGACCACCGGCAGCAAGGCCGCGGCCACCGCGCGCTTGTCGAAGGGGCAGCTGGTGTGCGTGCAGGGCATCGGCCGCGCAGGGCAGAACCCGATGTTCTATTACGTCGTCGCCGTTCCCGCAGCGACGGTCGACAAGTGCAAGGGCAACGCGTTGTGTGACACCTACGGCGACCGTCCGATCACTGGCCTGGCCAGCGGTGGCGAAGCCTGCCACGCGGCAGCGCCGGGGCAGTATGCCGGCAACTGCGCACGCGGCTGGGTCAGCGCCGACGTGCTCGACGTGTTCTCCAACGGAATGTAAGCACCGCCAACGCAGCGGCCCAATCAACCATCGGCAAAGGAACAGCTCATGTCCGACCCCAAGGTCACCCGCCTGGTCAGCAGCGTCGGCACGACGCGTACGCTGGAAATGGATGATGGCAGCATCATCGAACGCTCCGGCGGCAGCGTCTCATGGCGCAACAACAATCCAGGCAATCTCAAGTTCGAGTTCGCGGGCAGCGCGGACAAGACCGTCACCAATACCCGTACCCGCGAACAGGCACTGGAATCCGCACAGGGGCGCTATGACGGCGTCGTCGGCCTGGACCAGTGGGGCAATGCCGTATTCGAAAGCTATGAAGCAGGGCGCGTAGCAAAGATCCAGCTGCTCGAACGTCGGTTCGGCGACAAGACCGTCGAGGAGATGCTGCCGAGCTATTCCAAGGCTGATTACAGCGGCAGCACCCATCACAGGGAACAGGCCGCCGCCATCTATGCCGAGGGTGATCGCAACGGTGTGGATCTCCGCTCGAAGAAGGTCGGCGAGATGAGCGTGCGCGAGCGCGAAGTCCTGGCCGATGGCATCCGCCGTTTCGAAGGCTGGAACCCTGGCGAGGTCACGACGCAGCAGGCGCCGACGCGCACCCAGGCGGCGGCACCCGTGCAGACCCAGACGCCGTCACAGGCTCCGGCCGCCACTGCGACGGCACCTTCCGCGGCCGCCACCGGTAGTGCCGCCGTCTACAACGAGGCCTACCAGCACTTCATGGCGTCGGGCCGGCAGTACGAGTACGGCCGCCCGGATCACCCGCGTCCGGGCCGCGACAGCAGCCGGCTGGAGCGCGACCTCGATGGTGACGGGCGCCTCGGCGTGGACTGCTCCGCCTTCGTCTGGCGCGGCCTGAAAAACGCCGGCTATGACGTGCGCGGCGAGAACGCTGCGGCCTTCACCACGTCCACGCTGTTCAACGGCGCCAACACCACGGCGTACGCACGCGAGCACTTCGACGTGACGTCGGCGGCCGAAGCGCGCAAGCCGAACGGCTCGTTGAAGCAGGGCGACATCCTGATGTTCTCTTCGTCGCAGGGCCAGCACGTCGGCATCTTCAAGGGCTACGACGCGCAGGGCAACATCCAGTTCATCGGTTCGCAGGGCAGCACGGGTCCGGCCGAAGTGACCATCCGCCCGGGCGGCTACTGGGATGGCGGCAGCACGCGGATCGTCGGCGCACTGACACCGAAGCCCGAATTCCAGGTGCGCGCGCCGTTGCATGGCGGTGCCGAGCCCGCACCCGCGCGCACGGCCTCACAGCCGGCACCCGCGGCGGCGGCGGCAGCACCGGCGGTGTCGGCCGATCTGCTCAAGCATGGCCAGCGCGGCACCGATGTGCAGGCGCTGCAGCACAGCCTCAACCAGCTGGGTGTGCGCGATGGCAACGGCAATCGCCTGGCCGAGGACGGCCGCTTCGGCGATCACACCCGCGAAGCGGTGATCGCCTTCCAGAAGCAGCAGGGCCTCGCCGCCGACGGCATCGTCGGACGCCATACGCGCACCGCGCTGGCGGCCGAACAGACCCCGCGCCATGAGGCACCGGCCGCAGCAGCCAAGGGGCCATCACTCAACGATGCCTCGCACCCGGACAACCCGCTGCACAACGCGGTTCGCGGCAAGCTGCCCAGCATGATCTCCGAGGACGCCGCGGCCCACATCACCCAGCAGGCCAAGCAGAACGGCATCGACTCGCCGGAAAAACTGCAGAGCATCACCCTGCAGGACGGAAAGGCCTTCGTGATGGGGACGACGCCGGGCTTCCGCGCGGCGGTGGACCTGAATCAGCCGCCGCCGTCGCTGGAACAGACCAGCGCGAAGCTGCTGGATGACCAGCCGCGCCAGCAGCAGGTGCAGGACGAGCAGCAGAAGATCGCGGTCGGCGCACGCTGAGCCCGGGCCGTGACGGTGCCGGCCGCGATGGCGGTCGGCATCACCCGCCGCGTAGTCGTGCCGTGGCCCAGTCGGCCAACGCGTCCACGCGCGGGTCGGCCGGGCCATCTGGCCGCGCCAGCACCCAGAAGCCGCCGGTCGCGGTGAAGCCCCACGGCGCGACCAGGCGCCCGGCGGCCAGGTCCTCGGCCACCAGCGGCTCCGGCGCGATGGCCGGCCCCAGTCCGGCAACGGCCGCTTCCAGCAGGTAGTACAGGTGCTCGAAGCCGGTGCCCAGCTGCAACCGTGCCGGGTCCAGCCCGTGCGCCTGCGCCCATGACGGCCACGCCTGTGGCCGCGAGCTGGTGTGCAGCAGCGTCTCCTGCAGCAGCGCGTCCGGCGGTACATGGCGCAGGCGCTGCGCGGCAGGATGCGAGGGCGCCACCACCACGCCCACCCGTTCCGGTGCCAGCTCGCGCACCTGCCAGCCGCGCGGCCACGGCCCCTGCGCCAGCAGCAGCACCGCATCCAGCGCCGCCTGTGCCTCGGTGAAGGCGCCATCCAGCGCCGACCATTGCAGGTTCACCCCGGGCAGGGCGGCCTGCAGCGCGGGCAGTCGCGGAATCATCCAGCGCGCCAGCACGCTGCCGCTGCAGCCCAGCACCAGCGCCGGGGAACGCGCCGGCTGGCGCAGTTCGCGCACGCAGGCCTCGATGCCGGCGAAGGCTTCGCCGCAGGCCACGTGCAGGCGCTGCCCGGCCTCGGTCAGGCGCAGCCCGCGGCCGGCACGCTGGAACAGCGGCAACCCAAGATGGTCCTCCAGCAGCTTCAGCTGCCGGCTCACCGCACCATGGGTCACGTGCAGGGCCTGCGCGGCGCGGCCCACGCCCCCCAGGCGGGCGGTGGCCTCGAAGGCACGCAGGGCGTTGAGCGGTGGCAGGAGGGAGGTGCTCATGTGAGATTTCCTGACGATATGCGCCAGATAATATCGATATTCCGGTCAGGATCCGTGCGCTAGAGTATCCCCCTGTCTCGAACCAGCGGTCGCTTCCATGTCTGCCTCCCCCATTGCCGACTACCACGCCTTCCCGGACGCCCAGGGCCACTTCGGCCGCTACGGCGGCAGTTTCGTCGCCGAAACCCTGGTCGGCCCGCTGCAGGAACTGGCCCAGGCCTATGACCAGGCCCGCCAGGACCCGGCGTTCCAGCTGGCCTACGACAAGGACCTGGCCCATTACGTCGGCCGGCCGAGCCCGATCTATCACGCCCAACGCCTGAGCGACCATGTCGGCGGTGCGCAGATCCTGCTCAAGCGCGAGGACCTGAACCACACCGGCGCGCACAAGATCAACAACACCATCGGCCAGGCCCTGCTGGCCGCGCGGATGGGCAAGAAGCGCATCATCGCCGAGACCGGCGCCGGCCAGCACGGCGTGGCCAGTGCCACCGTCGCCGCGCGCCTGGGCCTGGAATGCGTTGTCTACATGGGCGCCACCGACATCGAGCGGCAGAAGATCAACGTCTACCGCATGAAGCTGCTGGGCGCGACGGTGGTGCCGGTCACCTCCGGCTCGGCCACCCTGAAGGACGCGCTCAACGAAGCGATGCGCGACTGGGTGACCAACGTGCAGGACACCTTCTACATCATCGGCACCGTGGCCGGCCCGGACCCGTACCCGCGCATGGTGCGTGACTTCAACGCCATCGTAGGCCGCGAAGCGCGCGAGCAGATGCTGGCCGAGTACGGCCGCCTGCCCGATGCGATCACCGCCTGCGTCGGCGGCGGCAGCAACGCCATCGGCCTGTTCCATGCCTTCCTCAACGACCGCGAGGTCGAGATCTTCGGCGCCGAAGCGGCCGGCGACGGCATCCACACCGGTCGCCACGCCGCCTCGATCGCCGCCGGCCGCCCCGGCGTGCTGCACGGCAACCGCACCTACGTGCTGTGCGATGACGATGGCCAGATCATCGAGACCCACTCGGTGTCGGCCGGCCTGGACTACCCCGGCGTCGGTCCGGAACACGCCTTCCTGTCCGACAGCGGTCGTGCCACCTACCTCGGCATCACCGATGAGGAGGCGCTGCAGGCGTTCCACCTGCTGGCGCACGTCGAGGGCATCCTGCCGGCGCTGGAATCCAGCCACGCGCTGGCCCAGGCCATCAAGCTGGCCCGTGAGCGCCCGCGGGACCAGATGGTGCTGTGCAACCTGTCCGGCCGTGGCGACAAGGACGTGCACACCATCGCCGCGCGCGAAGGCCTGGTGCTGTGAACTACGTGCTGCGCCACGGTGGCGCGCTGGTGCTGGCCGTCGGTCTGGGCGGCTGCACGCCGCCCGATCCGCCGGTGCTGGCACCCGCGCCGGCGTCGCCCGCAGCGATCGCTCCGGCACGCCAGCTGGCCAGCAATGATGATGACGCCGCGCATCGCCCGATCGAGGATGCGCCGGTAGCCACCACCGCCGACAGCGCCGAGGATGAAACCGCCCCGGCAGTGGTGTCGGTGGCGCTGGACCATGCCGGCGACGTGCTGATCGGCCAGCCCTTCAGCGAGCTGGAGGGCGAGGCGCAGTGGCACTCGGCCGGGCTGGGCGAGGCCACGGCCGGGCGCTGTGAGTATTACGAGCGCGGCACGCTGCCCGAAGGCGTGGCGATGATGGTGCAGGACGGCGACGTGGTGCGCTTCGACCTGGCGCCCATCGACGATTCGGGCCAGGTGGTGGTGCAGCCCGGGCCGTTCGGCCTGCGCCTGGACATGCCGCGTGCGCAGGCGCTGCAGCTGCTGCCACGGGGCGCCCTCGCGCGGCCCTATGGCGAAGATGCCGAGGCCGGCGAGACCCTGCTCTGGCAGGACCCCGGTTCCGACCTGGCGATCCGCGTGGAGATCGTCGACGGCACCGTTTCCCGAATGTACTGGGGCGCCAGCGGCGCCGTTGACCTGATCGAAGGATGTACCTGACATGTCCGTATCCCGACTCGATGCCTGTTTCCAGCGCCTGCGCGAGCAGCAGCGCAAGGCGCTGATCCCCTTCATCACCGCCGGCGACCCGTCGCTGGAGGCCACCGTGCCGGTCATGCATGCGCTGGTCGAGGCCGGTGCCGATGTGATCGAACTGGGCGTGCCGTTCTCCGATCCGATGGCCGATGGCCCGACCATCCAGCGCAGTTCCGAACGCGCGCTGGGCCGTGGCGCCGGCAGCCGCTACGTGCTGCAGGCGGTGGCGCAGTTCCGCCAGCGCGATGCGCAGACCCCGGTGGTGCTGATGGGCTACCTCAACCCGGTGGAGATCCACGGCTACGCGGCCTTCGCCGAGGCTGCCGTGGGTGCCGGCGTGGACGGCGTGCTGCTGGTGGACCTGCCGCCGGAAGAAGCCGGTGAAGCCCAGCAGGCCTTCGATGCGGCCGGCCTGGCGCTGGTCCTGCTGGCCTCGCCGACCACCAGCGAAGCACGCGCCGACAAGCTGCTCGCGCTGGCCCGCGGTTACCTCTACTACGTCAGCTTCGCCGGCGTCACCGGTGCATCCGAGCGCCTGGACAGCGATGCCGCCAGCGCACGGCTGCAGGCCCTGCGTGCACGCGCCAGCGTGCCGGTGGTGGCCGGCTTCGGCATCAAGGATGCGGCCAGTGCCGCGGCCATGGCCCGCCAGGCCGATGGCGTGGTGGTCGGCAGCGCCCTGGTGGCGGCGCTGGCCGATGCCGGCTCGGCCGAGGAGGCCGCCCAGCGTGCCGGTGCCTTCCTGGCCCCGCTGCGGCAGGCGCTGGACACGTAACGGTAGTGCCGGCCGCTGGCCGGCA
>JAFAFD010000003.1 GCA_023423675.1 Pseudomonadota bacterium
GCTTCCAGATGGCGTGCACCGGGGCAGGAGACGATCACCCCGACGTTGATGAACTCTTCGCGTTCCACCCGCGGTATCACGCGGATGACCGCATAGTCATACGTGTGCAGCGTGGGCACGGACGGCCTCCTGCACGAACACCGCACGCACCTTCAGGCGGTGCTTGAGGTAGTTGATGTAGCCCTGGCGGTAGGCCTGCGGGCTGTCGAAGGCCGGTTCGTCCACCAGCCAGCTGTCCGGCACCAGGCCGACGATGCGCTCGATCTCGGCATCGGGCAGGCGCGCGGCCAGCTCGGCATCCACCTCGGCAATGCGGCTGGCAAACGGCAGCAGCACGTGGTCGCGGATCAGCACGAAGGGCTTTTCGCAGGCGTCGCCGGCGTTGGCCCAGTCGTGATGGAAGTACATCGCCGCACCGTGGTCGATCAGGTACAGCTTGCGGTGCCAGACCATCAGGTTGGGGTTGCGCGTAGTGCGATCCACATTGCTGGTGAACGCATCGAACCAGACCAGGCGCGAGGCCAGGTCCGCATCCACCGGCATTGCGGCAGGATCGTAGTTGATCGCGCCGGGCAGGTAATCCAGGCCCAGGTTCAGGCCCTCGCTCGCACGGATCAGGTCCTGGATTTCCGGGTCCGGCTCGGTGCGGGCAAATTCGCTGTCCAGCTCCACGAACAGGATTTCCGGAATCGGCAGGCCGACCGAGCGGGCCATTTCGCCGGCGATCAGCTCGGCGATCAGTGCCTTCGGACCCTGGCCGGCGCCACGGAACTTGAGCACGGCCATGCCGTCATCGTCGGTCTCGACCACGGCGGGCAGCGAACCCCCTTCGCGGAGCGGGGTGATGTAGCGGAGGGCGTGAACGGTGCGCATGCGCGCATTCTAGCGTGGCGCGCAATGGGAACGCCGGATGATCGTTCGGCGTCCCCACCGCCAAGCTGCCTCAGTAAGAGAGCTGGTTGCGCTGCTGGTCCTGTACCTGCGTGCGTTCATGCTCCTGCGATGCGGTCTCGATCTGCCGCCGGTTTACAAGGGCCAGACTGTCCAGACTGTCCTGCACCGGGCGCTGTGTTGCTTCGGCTGTGGCCATGGAGGCGCGCATTGAAGCCGGGTCATCAAGCGCTCCCTTCACCACGAAGACGTTCTGTGCGCTTGCGGCATCGGCGGTCTGCAGGCTCAGGACAACATGGTCCACGCGGTCCAGGCCATTCTCGCGGGCCAGCACCAGCAAGCTGGCGCTGAGCCGCTCGCTGTACTGGTCGGAACTGCGCCCGTTCGCTGCGTCAAGCTCGGCCACCTTGTTCCGGATCTGTTCGTGGAGGTCACGGTCAGCATCCAAGGAGGGCGAGGGTGCGCTCTGATCGCGCGATACCGCAGGAGTCACCGGAAGAGCTGACGAGCGCGCGGCGATGGGTACGTGGACATGGCTTCCTTCTGTGTGGTCGAAATAGTGCAGAGTCGAGGGTGCGCTGCTGGTGTCAAAGTAGGGCTGGCGTGGGGGCGTTCCCTCGCCCAGATAGAGACCATTTTCTTCAAGCAGGCGTTCCTGCAGGCCCAGACGTTGCATATTGACCTCCATCCGGCTGATGCCATCAGGCGGTGGGTTGGCCGCTTCGTACTGGCAAGCGCGGGCAATGGCATAGGCGCCATAGAGATTCTGGTAATCCGAGTTCCCATTGTGCCCAAGCTTCGCGCTTACGCCCTGGTCGAAATAGTGCCTTGCCATGCCTTCGATGTTGGCGGGGGTGGCGGTCATGCTCAGGTCGTCGTTGAGCGTCAGGTCCGCATGGGTGGCGTAGCTGGCGGGCGGGCCTGGAATCATCCGCACGAAGTCCTTCGCGCGAGGGCTGGCGTCGTACAACTCCTGTAGTGTCGCGTTCGGGTCCGCCGTGCGGATCTGGCTGACCAAGGCGTTCCAGCCCTCGATGTTCGCCGTGGCCTCATCGCGGCGGTTGGCGGCCAGCAGTGTGGCGATGGGCGTGGTGTAATCGTGGCCCGTGCGTCCTGCGACAACTGTCTGGAGCTCACCTTCGAATGCTTCATACGCATCACTGGTGGCCTGGTGGTTGAAACCGTGCTGGATTTCGTGGCCGAGGACGAACGTCAGTTCGGCGGTATCCAAGCGGCCATTGCCCGATGGCGTAGACAGGCTCGCTGAAGGAAGTTTTATGGTCTTGGTATCGCCATGGTAGGTACCACCGGCATTTTCCCCAGCAGGCATCAGCTCAAAGTGCTGCAGGTGCCCTGCGCTGATCGCCGCGTCGACCTGGCTGGCCAGGATGGGAGAATGGCTGATGACTGCGCGTAGGTTGCTTACCTGATAGGCGGTAACGTTGGTCCTGCCTGCAAACTCGCCTAGCAGGCGCTCGGTCGCTTCTGAAAGGGCGGCCATCGATCGGAGCCCTTACTGCACGGTCACGAGGCGAATGCACGCATGCAGCGCCTCGCCCGTGGCTTCGGGATGCTCTGGGATGGTGTCCACTTTGATGCTCAGCTGCGAGCGGTCAAAGCGGTCGTAGATCGTCCGGCCATGCTCGCCCCGCACGGTTTGCCGGGTAAAGCCGGCAGCATCCAGCGCCGACGCGAATCGATCAAAATCCATGTGGCAGATGGCCGTGGCTGGCGCCTTCTGCCGCGGACTGGTGTCGATGAAGTTCAGGTCCAGTCGTGCGTCCGCAGTGCCAGCGTGTTTCACTTCCAGCCCATAGCTCCATTCGGGGGTGAGCGCCCCACCGTAACCGAAGTGACCGGGTGCGAACGTGCGGGCGGATTCACGCATTGCGGCAGATACGCGCTCGACCGTCAGTTCGCTTGCGGAGGATGTGGCCTGGATCAGATCCAGCAGACGTACCAGCAACTGCTCAGCGTCCAGCGGGGCAGCGGGGGTGATCTGTGAAGTGGTCGGGGCCATGGTTGCAAGTCCTTGAGTTGTCTGCGTGCGGTCGGGGGCGTGAGAACAAGCGCTGAGCGTGGCCGAAAGCAGGATCAGCGACGGTGGTATGAATGCGTGCCTGAGCATGCGCGTTCCTTGCGGGATGAAGGCTGACCGTAGGGCAGCGGGGTGAAGCAGAGGTTATCCCCAATGGCGGTCACCGGGACACTGCGGCTGTCCGGAAACGGGACGCAGTCTTCACTCCACCCTGCCGCCTGCGGTGGCAGCATCCAGCCTTGGGGAGCATGAACCGGCCAGGATGGCCGTGGTGTACGAGAGCTGCCATCCTTCAAGCGTTTCCACGATGTACTTGCAGGCATTGGAGGTGCACCCATGAATGACGAATCCATTCCCCTGCTGCCGACCCTGGACGACGCCAAGGTCGAACAGATGATCGGCAAGGTGGTGCTGGTGGGCATTACCCGCTACGGCGGCGATGGCCAGATGCGGGACCAGCAGCAGTATTCGGGCACGGTGCTGCGCATCAGTGCCGAGGAAGGCGTGGTGCTGGCCGACGAGGCCGATGGCCATGAACGTTACCTGCCGCCGATGCTCGACCAGTACCGGCCAGCGGAACCGGGTGAGTACCGGCTTCGCTCCGGTGGCGAGATCGTGGTCGACCCCGATTACCTGGCCACCTGGGACCTGCACGCGCAGCAGTAGTGCAATGACAGGTGGCCGATGGGCATGGCCCGGCGCTACCGGAGACAGCCCAGTGCTTGGTAGCGCCGGGCCCTGCCCGGCGGGCGTTGCCCGCTC
>JAFAFD010000087.1 GCA_023423675.1 Pseudomonadota bacterium
GGCCTCGCCCGCCGGCTGGCCACTGGCCACCGCACCCGCTTCGGCAGCAGCGGCCGCCTCGGCGCCGGGCTGGTCGCCGCCGCCTTCCTGCGCGCCGCGGCCGATAAATTCAATCTGCACGCGCTCGCCTTCGGCACCGGCGTCGTCCGGCGCGGTGGTGCGGATCACCGCCACCCACAGCAGCAACAGGAAGAACAGCAGGTGCAGCAGCGCGCTGACCACCGCCGAGGTCCAGCGCATCCAGCGCTGGTCACGCGGGGCCGGTTCCCATCCCTGCCACAGCAGGCGCCGCGCCGCGCCCCACGGGCCCAAGGCCGGCAGCAGCCCGGGGCGTCCGGGCAATGGCCGTGGCAGCAGCACCGCGATCACGTCGCTGGCGTGGAACGGCCGCGCGATCGGCTTCAGCGAGCGCAGCCAGATCGCCCACCCATACGGCAGGCGCGTGCGCTTTTCGAGGATGAGGGGATGCTGCTGGCGCGCCAGCAGCAGATCGATCAGTTGCTCGGCTCTGGGCAGAGGCACGCGTTGGCGATCAGGCGGCGTTGCCGCGGGGGATGTACGGCGCGTGGCCGCTGTCATGGTCGGTCGCGTCGCGCACGGCGGTGACGCCCGGCACGCGGCCCATCAGGGTCTTTTCGATGCCCTGCTTGAGCGTGACGTCGGCCATGCCACAACCCTGGCAGCCGCCGCCGAAGCGCAGCAGCACCACGCCATCGGCCGAGACCTCCTGCACGGCGACCTTGCCGCCATGCGAAGCGAGCTGCGGGTTGACTTCGTTTTCCACCACCCAGTGCACGCGCTCGACCAGCGAGGCGGCCTCGCCGGGCGCTTCGCCCTTGATGCGCGGGGCCTTGATGGTCAGCTGCTGGGTGCCGGCGGTGCCGGGAACGATGTCGATCTCGGCACCGTCGAGCCAGCCCACGCTGAGCGCGTCGACATAGAGGGTGAAGCCATCGCAGTCCACGGCCCACTCGTCGCCGAGCAGGTCGCTGGGTTCGGCGAACTCCAGGCGGGCGTCTGCGCGCGGCGTGCCGGGATCGACGGCGCTCAGGCGCACGCCCATGCCGGGCACGCCCTCGCGTTCGATCAGCTTGCGGAAGTGGGTCTGGGCAGTGTCGGAGATCTGGATCATCAGGCTATTCTAGCCAAGTCAGCGCCGGTCGCTCATTCGGTTTATACACCGGCCGGCGCATTGTTCAGTCAATTCGAGGTGGAGGAACCCATGTCCGACCTGATTCCGCTGGCACAGGCGCGTTGCGTGCCGCGCAAGGGCAGCGACCACAAGCTGGGCGAAGCGCGCCTGGCCGAACTGCTGCCGCAGGTGCCGGGCTGGGAACTGGCCGAGGCCGGCCAGGCGCTGGTGCGCACGTTCCGCTTCAAGGATTACTACGCCACCATGGCCTTCGTGAACGCGCTGGCCTGGATCGCCCACCACGAGGACCACCACCCGGACCTGGGCGTGCACTACGACCGCGCCGTCGTGCGCTACTCCACCCACGACGTGGGCGGGCTGAGCGAGAACGACTTCATCTGCGCGGCCAAGACCTCGGCCCTGACGGAGCACGTGAAATGAATGTTCGACTGCTGAGCCTGTCCCTGCTCGCCGCCACCGGCCTGGCCGGCTGCGGTTCGTCCGAGCCGCCGGCACCACCGGCCGCGCCGCCCACCGAGGTGGCCGCGGTGAAGACCCCGCCGCCGCAGTACCCGATGGAGCTGGCCTGCACCGGCGTGGGCGGCACCAGCACCTTCAAGGTCACCATCGGCACCGATGGCCGCCCCAGCGAGGTTCTGCTGCTGACCGGCGCCGGCAACCCGCAGCTGGATGACCTGGCCAAGACCGCCGTCCAGGCATGGGAATTCAAGGCCGCCACCCGCAATGGCCAGGCCGTGCCCGCCACCATCCAGGTGCCGGTCAGCTTCAACCCGCCGCAGCCGAAGCCGGACCAGTGCTTCGCCGTTGAAGAGCGGATGCGCCGCGGCGGCTGAAGGCCGACGTAGCGACCAGGCCAGCCGACGCCCGCCTTGCCCCCCCGCCGTCCCGGCCTGACCCGGGGCGGCTGCTGAACGATCAGGAACGCGTCGGTAAATGCTGCAGATCTCCCCGGAAAACTTCTGGATCGCGCTCGCGGTCACCCTCGCCGCTGGCCTGGCGACGGCCATCGGCAGCCTGCTGGTCCTGTTCTCGCGCCGCCCGAGCCCGCGCCTGCTGGCGTTCGGCCTGGCGTTTGCCGGCGGCGCGATGGTGTATGTCTCGCTGTCGGAAATCCTGAACAAGTCGATCGAATCGTTCGCCCTGGCCTACGGCGCGCGCGGCGGCTTCACCTGGGGAACCATCGCCTTCCTGCTGGGCGTGCTGGCGATCGTGGCCATCGACCATCTGATCCCGAACCCGCACGAGACGCTGGATTCGAAGGAACCGGCGTTCCGCGACAACAGCAAGGCCTACATCAAGCGCGTCGGCCTGCTGACGGCCGTGGCGATCACCGCGCACAACTTCCCCGAAGGCCTGGCCACCTTCTTCGCGACGGTGGAAAGCCCGTCGGTGGGCATGCCGCTGGCCTTCGCCATTGCCATCCACAACATCCCCGAGGGCATCGCCATCGCGGTGCCGGTGTACTTTGCCACCCAGAGCAAGCTGCACGCCTTCATGGCGAGCCTGCTGTCGGGCCTGGCCGAGCCGGTGGGCGCGGTGCTCGGCTATTTCCTGCTGAAGGGCTCGCTGTCGCACGCCACGTTTGGCTGGGTGTTCGGGCTGATTGCCGGGGTGATGGTGTTCCTGGCGCTGGATGAGCTGCTGCCTGCAGCCAAGCGCTATGCCAAGGGCCACGAGACCGTGTACGGGCTGGTGGCGGGCATGGGCACGCTGGCGATCAGCCTGGTGCTGTTCAAGTGGTGATCGGCTTGCGCGCCGCCCTGTAGAGTCGAGCCGTGCTCGACTGGCTTTCCGCGCCATCTCGCCCCGTAGAGTCGAGCTTGCTCGACTGGCTTTCCGCCGCGCCCGGCCGAAGAGCAGTCGAGCACGGCTCGACTCTACAAGGGTTGCTTACTTCAGGCGGTCGAGCGCTTCCACCAGCTCGTCGGCCAGCGGTGCATTCAGCACGTACGGGGTCTTGCCGGCATCCAGCGCGAACTCCAGCGAGGCCGCGTGCAGGAACAGGCGCTTCAGCCCGATCTGCTCACGAAGGCGCTTGTTGACTGCCGGATCGCCGTATTTGTCGTCACCAGCCACCGGATGACCCAGATGCTGGGCATGCACTCGGATCTGGTGGGTACGGCCGGTCTCAATGCGCACTTCACAGTACGAATGGCCGCCCTTGCGCTCCAGCACCCGGAAGTGGCTGATCGATTCCTTGCCGATGGCGTTGACCTGCACGTGGCGCTCGCCGCCCTGGCGCAGGCCCACGTGCAGCGGCGCGTCGACCGTCATCACGCCGTCGGGCATGCGCCCGGCCAGCAGGGTCAGGTAGCGCTTGCGGATGCCGGCGCCGTGATCTTCACGCAGCAGCGCCTGCAGCTCGCTCAGCGCCGACCGCTTCTTGGCCACGATCAGCAGGCCCGAGGTGTCGCGATCCAACCGGTGGACCAGCTCCAGGGTCTGCCCCGGGCGCAGGGCACGCAGGGTCTCGATGGCGCCGAAGCTGATGCCGCTGCCGCCGTGGCTGGCCACGCCGGTCGGCTTGTTCAGCGCCAGCAGGCGCGCATCCTCGAAGACGATGGCCTGCTCCAGGCGGCGCATGAAGGACTCGGGCGGACCGCCCCTGTCTCCTTCCTCGGTGAGACGAACCGGCGGCACACGCACCTCGTCGCCCGCCTCCAGCTTGCGTTCGGCCTTGGCGCGGCCGCCATTCACGCGGACCTGGCCGCTGCGCACCAGCTTGTAGACCAGGCTGCGCGGGGCGCCCTTGAGCTGGCCCAGCAGGAAATTGTCCAGGCGCTGGCCTGCACGGTCCTCGGGAACGGTGATCATGCGCACGGAAGGCTTGTCGCCAGCGGGCTTGGTGGGGTCTGAGGCAGTCATCTGGCTGTTTATTCTGTTACACTCGGGGGGCGAGATAAGGGATTGATTTTGTTGGAAGTTACTCAGGGCCAGAAGCCCAGCTTCCGACGAATCCGGCACAGTGCGCGACCACCGCCCGCGGGGCGGCCATGTTAGCGGCTCACCGGCCTTCCCGGCCATCGCCGGATGCCTGACACGCAACCGTGCTGAACATGTCCCGTGTGGCGCTCCAGCCTGGCTGACAGCTGCCTCCGGCCCTGCAACACCCCAAAACCAGAAAAGTGAAGCGCTCCCGCGGCCTGCCGTGGTGTCGTAGCGCTGGAAACCCAAGCCGCCCTCCCCGCGCATGCGCGAATGGGCGGTGAACCGTGTCCAGAGGCGAAACCCCATGGCGTTCCGCGCGGTAGCCGCTTGCGAGGAACGCAACAATGAAGCGAATGCTGATCAACGCCACGCAGGCCGAAGAGCTGCGTGTTGCCATCGTCGATGGCCAGTCGTTGTATGACATCGATATCGAGCAGCCGGCGAAGGAACAGAAGAAGTCCAACATCTACAAGGGCCGGATCTTCCGCATCGAGCCCTCGCTGGAAGCGGCCTTCGTCGAATACGGTGGTGGCCGCCATGGCTTCCTGCCGCTGAAGGAAATTTCCCGCGACTACTTCCAGGCCGGCGTCGACCACAACAAGGCCGGCATCCGCGAGCTGCTGAAGGAAGGCCAGGAAATCGTCGTCCAGGTGGACAAGGAAGAGCGTGGCAACAAGGGCGCCGCCCTGACCACGTTCATCTCCCTGGCCGGCCGTTACATGGTGCTGATGCCGAACTCGCCGAGCGCGGGCGGTGTCTCCCGTCGCATCGAAGGCGAAGACCGGGCCGCCCTGAAGGACGCCCTGGACAAGCTGAACATCCCCGACGACATGGGCGTGATCATCCGCACCGCCGGCGTCGGCCGCGATGCCGAAGAGCTGCAGTGGGATCTGGACTACCTGCTTAACGTCTGGCGCGCCATCGCCGAAGCTGCCCTGAGCAAGCCGGCCCCGTTCCTGATCTATCAGGAATCGCGCCTGATCGTGCGCGCCCTGCGTGACTACCTGCGCGCCGACATCGGCGAGATCCTGGTGGACACCGAGGAGATGTACGAGCACGCCCGCGAGTTCATGCAGCAGGTGATGCCGCAGACCCTGCGCAAGCTCAAGCACTACAAGGACGACATCCCGCTGTTCAACCGCTTCCAGATCGAATCGCAGATCGAAGGCGCCTACGAGCGCAACGTGCGCCTGCCGTCGGGCGGCTCGATCGTGGTCGACCAGACCGAAGCGCTGACCGCCGTCGACGTCAACTCCTCGCGCGCCACCAAGGGCAGCGACATCGAGGACACCGCCTTCCAGACCAACCTGGAAGCGGCCGAGGAAGTGGCCCGCCAGCTGCGCCTGCGCGACCTGGGCGGCCTGGTGGTCATCGACTTCATCGACATGGCCTCCAACAAGCACCAGCGTGAAGTCGAGAACCGCCTTGCCAACGCGCTGAAGTACGACCGCGCGCGCGTCCAGGTCGGCCGCATCTCGCGCTTCGGCCTGCTCGAAATGAGCCGTCAGCGCCTGCGCCCGAGCCTGGGTGAATCCAGCCAGATCGTCTGTCCGCGTTGTGACGGCCACGGCCGCATGCGCAGCGTCGAATCGCTGTCGCTGTCGATCATCCGCGTCGCCGAAGAGCATGCGATGAAGGAGAACACCGGGCAGGTGCTGGTCCAGGCCCCGGTGGAGATCGCCAATTACCTGCTGAACGAGAAGCGCAGCGCCCTGCGCGAGATCGAGCAGCGCCACGAAGCGCCGATCGTGATCGTCGCCGACGAGCAGCTGCACACCCCGCACTACAACGTGACCCGCCTGCGCGAGAACGAGCTGGGTGAAGACAGCAGCAAGCCGAGCTACCAGCGTGGCACCCCGCGCAAGCTGCCGGTGCACGCCCTCACCAAGGGCCAGCTGAACATCCCGCCGCCGGCCGTGACCCAGGTCAAGCACACCGCACCGGCCCCGGTGCGTGCCGAAGCCGAACCGGTGGCCGCTCCGGCCCCGGCACCGGTCGCCGCCGCCCCGGCACCGGCCGCCAGTGGCGGCGTGGTCGGCTGGCTGAAGCGCATCTTCGGTGGCGAGCCGGCTCCGGCCGCTGCTCCGGCCCCGGCAGCCCGCCAGGCGCAGCAGGATGGCGGCCGCAAGGACCGCAACAGGGATCGCAACAAGGACCGCAAGGACCGTCGCGACGACAGCCGTGGCAACGGCGGCAACGGCAATGCGCAGCAGCAGAAGGACGGCGGCAACCGCAAGGACCGCGGTGAGCAGCGCAAGGACGGTCGCCAGGGCGGCAACAACAACGGCAACGCCCAGCAGCAGCCGCAGCAGGGCAAGCAGAAGGACGGCCAGCAGCAGCCGCAGCAGCAGAAGCAGCCGCGCAACGAGCAGCAGGGCCAGAACCCGCAGCAGCAGCCGAAGCTGAAGCAGCCGAAGCAGCCGCGTCCGCAGCAGGACGGCGAGAAGCCGGCCGAGAAGCCGCAGCGCGCCGCCGCCGAAGCACCGGTCGACACCGCAAACGCGGCTGCCGCCGTGGCCGCGACCGTCGTCGCCGCCAACGCGGTGACCGCGCAGGAAGGCACTGCACCGGCCGCTCCGGTGGCACCGGCTGCACCGGTCGCCGCCGTGGTGGCGACTGATGCTGCACCGGTGGCCGATGCCAGCGTTGACGCAGGCACTGACGCCGACGCGGTTGCCGTGTCCGGCGAAGATGCCGCGACCGACGCCGCAGGCGAACAGGCCGGCGAAGGCGCGACCCGCCGCCGTCGTGGCCGTCGCGGCGGCCGTCGTCGCCGCCGTGGTGGCGCCGAGAATGCCGCCGGTACCGATGCCCTGGGCGATGACCAGGACGACGGTGACGAAGCCGATGACAACGACAGCGCTGACCAGGCTGCCGACACTGCCGCCGAGGCCGCGCCGGTCGCCGCCGCGCAGCCGTCGCGCTCGCAGCCGGAATTCGATTTCGATGACGAAGTCGAGCCGGTGGCCGTGGAAGCTGAGAAGCCCGCCCGTGCACCGGTCGCCGTTGCCGCTGCCGCCCCGGTGGTTGCCGTGAGCAGCGCCGTGGTCGAAGCAGTCGCTCCGCAGGAAGCGGCAGCCCCGGCACCGGTGGTCAAGGCCGAGCCGGCCCCGCAACCGGTGCAGACCAGCATGCTGGACCAGATCGACGCCGCAACCCCGGCCCAGCCGGAGGCACCGGCCGCTCCGGTGGTTGACGCCAAGCCCGTGGTCGAGGAGGCCGCCGTGGCGGCCGCGCCGGCACCGGTGGTCGTCGAAGCCGCTCCGGTGGTGGCCGAGGTCGCTCCGGTTGTTGAAGCCGCACCGGTGGTGGAAGCGAAGCCGGTCGTCGAGGCCGCCCCGGTGGTCGAAACCGCACCGGTCGTCGAGCAGCCGGCCGCGCCGGTGGCCGTCGAAGCCGCGCCGGTCGAAGCTGCCGCACCGGTTGCCGAAGCCGTGGTGACGCCGTCGATCGACCCGGTGGCCGATGGCCATACCGATTCGGCCAGCCAGGCCGCGGATGCCCAGGCATCGGACGAAGACGAGGAAGCCGCCAAGCGCACGCCGCCGGCGAACTGATCGTTCGTTGATCGCGTAGAACGAAACGGCGGGGATCGATGATCCCCGCCGTTTTTGTTTGTGCCCCGGTAGATGCCAACCTTGGTTGGCGCCGTTGATTCAGCGCACGCGGACGCGCCCGTGCCAACCAAGGTTGGCACCTACCAGAACGTGAAACCCTGCGGCGTCAGCGCGCCGGGGCGAACTGCAGGCGGGTCCAGACCCCGTAATGATCCGACGCCCAGCGACCGCTGTCGTCAGGCTGGTCGAACAGGATCTTCGCTTCGCGCGCGACCATCCGGTCCTGCTGGTAGAAGATGTGGTCGATGCGCGAGGGCGCATGGTAGTAATGCTGGTTCAAGGTGCTGACGCCGGCCAGGTCGGTGTTCACGTGCACGCTGCCGTAGCTGTCGCCGTAGTGGCTGCGCAGCTCGCTCAGGTCGCCTGCATCCACCAGCGCGTTGAAGTCACCGGCGATCACCACCGGCGCACCGGCCGAGGTTTCGGTGATGTAGCGCAGCAGGTCTTCCACTTGGCTGCGGCGGATGCCTTGGCCACGCTCGTCGCTGCGCTCGTTCAGATGCGTGGCATAGACATTCACCGGCTGCCCATCGACGTCGATGCGCAGGTGGGCCACGGTGCGGTAGTCATCCAGCGGCTGCAGCAGGTGCTCGCCGTGGGCCAGGATCGGGCGCCGGGTCAGCAGGGCGTTGCCATAGCGCTTGGGCGCACCCACCGGATCGGTGGAGACAAAGACGTACTTGTAGCCGAGCTGGCTGGCCAGCCACTGCGCCTGGTTGCGCACGTTGCGGCGCTGGATCACCTCCTGCAGGGCGATGGCATCGGGCTGCAGGCGCTTGAGCTCAGCGACGATCGTGCGCCGCCGGGTCGGCCAGTCCTCGCGGTCATGGTGCAGGTTGAAGGTCACCATGCCCATGCCGGGCGCGGCCGATACCTCCGCAACGGCAGGTTCACTCGACTGCTGCGCCATAACCAACCCCGGCAACGCCAATGCGATTGCCAGCCCCAGGGCGCGCAGTGCCACGCGCGCCCTCCCCTGCTTCAACGCCATGCTTACTGTCCCTTGCGTTCTGCGCGGCGCACCGCGCTTGGCACGTCGATCTCGATCCGCGCCGGCAGCTGGTGCACGCGCAGTTCGCGGTTGCTCCATTCGGCCGGCTCGCCATTGATGGTGGCCGCACCCGGTTCGCCGCTGTACGGCCACGGCAGCACCACGCCACCCGGCGGCGGCACCAGGCCCGGCTGCAGGTCCAGCACCAGCTGCTTGTCACTGCGCTGCAGGCGGTAATTCAGCTGGCCCTGCGGCGTGCGCAGGCCCTGTACCGCGATGCCATCCCCCTGGAACCAGGCGGTGGGAATGCCGGCGGCCAGCACCAGCGCCTCATCGGCGTCACGGTTGTAGGCGAACATGTCCAGCGCCGAGCGGACGAAGTCGGACGCCACCCAGGCATGCGGCAGGTCACCGACGAAGAACGGCTTGCGCGGCGTGCGCGAGACCACTTCGGCCCACTGGTTCCAGGCCTGCGGCGCACGATCCTTGAAGAAGAACTGGGTGGCCTGCCAGGCACGGTCGCGCCAGCCCAGGCGCACGAAGGCGGCCACGTTGCGCCACTCGTAAGGCGTGTAATCCTTCCATTCGCGCTTGCCATCGCGGCGCGCGACGAACTCGGTCCAGTAGCGCTCGAAGGTCGCCTCCAGTGCTTCCTGCGGCAAGCGGCCCTGCTCGCCACCCGGCGCCAGTGCGATGGTGGTGGAGGTGGCATCGAAATCACCCAGCTCGGCGGAACCGGGCAGGTAATCGATCCTGTGCTGCTGCATGGCAGACAGCAGCGAGGCCTGCAGGTCGTCGCGGAACTGGTCGCGCGACTCGCTGATCTGCATGGCTTCAAGCTTGCCCAGCTGGGCCGCCACCTGCGCGGCATCCTTGTAGCCGCGCAGCGCCCAGAAGTTGTCCCAGTACGAGTGCATCGGCTTGGCCGAATAGCCTTCGTGGCTGATCGAGGCCGGCATCATCCCGTAGAAGGCGGGATTGCGCGCGCGGTTCTCTTCGGTGCGCTCGCTGGCGCGCAGCTGCTCCATGTAGCTGTAGGCGCCCTGCACGTGCGGCCACATCAGCTCCAGGAAGGTGCCGTCGCCGGTATAACGCCAGTACTCGGCGATGTTGTAGATCAGCTCGCCGTGGCTGTCGTTCTCCGGCACCGGGTCGCTGCCGCGGGAATCGACGCAGCACGGCACCTTGCCGTTCTCGAACTGGAACGGCGCATACCAGGTCACGTAATCGCGCACGGCATCGCTGCGGCCCATGCGCAGCAGGCCTTCGGAAATCATCGCGCCATCGCGGATCCAGCTTCGCGCATACGAACGGGTGCCCGGCTGCAGGCGCGGGCCGACACGCGAGATCAGCATGTGCGCCACCGCGGTACGCAGGGTTTCCACCAGCGGCTGGCCCGCTGCCGGCACCTGCAGGCTGACCACGCCCAGCTTGTCGCGCCACATCGCCGCGACCTGCTGCTGCGCCTTGGCCACGTCCAGCGCCTGCGGCTTCCAGCCGCCGGTCTGCGGCAGCACCACGGCCACCTCGCGGCTCTGCCCGGGTTCGAGCTTGATCGTGTACAGCAGGGCGCCGGACGCCAGGCCCGTGGAATCCTTCACCGCCGTGGTCGCCGGGAACTTGCCCGAGGCCAGGTGCATCGCATCGAGCTTGCCATCGAACGTGGTGGCGAAGCGTGCGTCCGGGGCCTGCAGCGGGTAGATGCGCGGCTCGCCGTTCACCCGTACCAGCTGGTCGCCTACGTCCAGCGCTTCGATGCGGCTGAAGCCGCCGGTGGTGTTGAGGAACTGGGTCGGCGGGTTGACCTGCCAGGGGCGGATCGCCAGCGCCAGGGTGTATTCGTGGGCGACCTTGTCCGGGTTGCTCAGGCGGTAGCGGCCGATCAGCTGCGCGCGATCAGGCGTGCCCTGCACGAAGCTGGTCACCGACAGGCCGGCCTTCTCATGCACCCAGTCGACCGTGGCGATGGGCAGGTAACGGTCCTGCAGCGACTGCGTGGCGGCCACGCTGGACCAGTCCAGCAGCTTGCCGTCCAGGCGGATGAACGGCTCGATGCTGAAGCTGCCCTTGGCCGGCTCCAGCGCGCCATCCTCGCTGATGAGAGCCTGTTCCTGGCCGCCATCGAGGCCGAGCAGGGTCCAGTACGGCTGCTCGCCGACGTAGGCACGCGGCAGCGAACCGCGCGGCAGGTCTGCGGCCACCGAGGACAGGAAGGCATTGGGCGTGGCCGCGAACGCCAGCGGCTTCAGCGCGATATCGCGGATGCCGTAGCGCCAGTTCGGCCCGTCTTCCAGGTCGAAGCGCACATAGCGCGCATCGGTATCGGGCAGCGCCAGCCAGTCACGACCGCCACCGCCACCGGTGACCTCGCGCACGGTGCGCCAGTCACGGCCGTCCTCGGAGGTGCGCACGACGTAACGGGTCGCCTCCAGGTCGGGCAGCCAGTCGATCACCGCACCGCCGATCTCGCGGCTCTTGTGCAGGTCCAGGCTGATGGTCTGCTGCTTGACCCCGCCGCTGACCCAGAACGTATCGCTCTTGCCGTCGATCATGCGGTCCTGCAGCGCGGTGGCCGTATCGGCGATCACCGACGGCATCAGCGCCGAGTCGTCCTGCGGCGGCAGGCCCTGCAGGGTCAGCTTGTCGAAGCACACGGTGCCGCGGCCACCGACCTTGCTGTAGATGGTGAACTCGACCGCGGCGCTGCGCGCCATCTCCTTTTCGGCCGACGGGCCCCAGGCCTTGTCGATCTGCCGGCGGCGGTATTCCACCGGCGTCCAGGCCTTGTTGAAGCTGTAGCCGGGGCGGTTGACCCACCAGACGTTGTCGCCGCTGGCATCGATCAGCTTGAACTGCAGGTCGTTGCGCGGGGAATCACCGCGCAGCTGGAACCCGAACCGGTAATTGGCCGGGTACTCGATGTTCAGCGCGCGGCGGATGCCCACATAGCCGGAGACCTTGTGGAAGTCGTAATCCAGGCACAGCGCGCGGCCGCCGCCGGCGCCGCTGACCGGCCGCAGCGAACCGCTGACCTGGTCGGACAGCACCAGCTTCCACGCGCTGATGTCGTCGAAGTCATCCAGCACCTTGGGCGCCGGCAGCGCCGGTGGTGCGGCGATCGCCAGGGAGGTCCACAACAGGCCCAATCCAACGGCGATCGCTCGCTTCATCCCTTGACGCTCCCCAGCAACAGACCTTGGATGTAGTACCGCTGCAGGACCAGGAACAGGGCCAGCACCGGAACCACGGTGACCACCGCGCCGGCCATCATCATTTCCACGTCCATGATGTGCTCGCGCGAGAGGGTGGCCAGCGCCACCGGCAAAGTGTAGTGCTCCTGGTCGGTCAAGACGATCAACGGCCACATGAAATCGTTCCACGCGCCCATGAACGTAAAGATCGCCAGGGTCACCAGCACTGGCTTGAGCATCGGCAGCACGATCTGGAAGAAGATGCGCAGCTCCCCTGCCCCGTCGATGCGGGCCGCTTCCAGCAGCTCGTCCGGAATGGAACGGGCGTACTGGCGCACCAGGAAGATGCCGAACACGCTGGCCAGCGCCGGCACGATCACGCCGCCGAAGCTGTTGACCAGGCCCAGCTGCTTCATCAGGAGGAACAGCGGCAGCATCGCCACCTGCGCCGGGATCACCAGCGCGGCCATCAGCACCTGGAACAGGCGCTCGCGGCCGACGAAGTTCAGCTTGGCGAAGGCATAGCCGGCCATGGTGTTGAGCAGCAGCGAACCGAAGGTGATCGCCACCGACACCAGCAGGCTGTTGGCGAAGTTGCCGCCCATGCCGGTGCGCGCGAACAGCTCGGTGTAGTTGTGGGTGGTGACGTGCGAAGGCAGCAGCGGAGGCGGGAAATGGGTCGCCTCACCCTGCGGCATGAACGACACCGAGAGCATCCACAACAGCGGTGCCAGGCTGACCAGGGCCAGCACCAGCAACGCGCCATTGATCATCCACGGGTGCCAGCGCGACTGGCCGATCTCACGACTCATACCAACTGCCTCTTGCGGCCGAAACGCAGCATCACGGTGGTCACCGCCAGGATGATCAGGAACAGCAGGAACGCCACGGCAGAGGCGCGTCCCAGGTTCCACCACTTGAAGCCTTCCTCGAACATGAAATACAGCACGCTGACGGTGCTCTGCAGTGGGTCGCCGCGGGTCATGACGTACGGTTCGGCGAACAGCTGGAAGTAGCCGGACACGGTAATGACACCGACCACCAGCAGCACCGGGCCGAGCATCGGCAGGGTGATGTGCAGGAACTGCTTCCAGCGCGAGGCGCCGTCGATGCGCGCGGCCTCGTACAGGTCATGCGGGATGGCCTGCAGGCCGGCCAGGAAGATCACCATGTTGTAGCCGAAGTTCTTCCACACGGCGAACAGCATGATGGTGGGCATCGCCCAGTTGGGGTCGCCCAGCCAGTCGATCGGGCTGATGCCGATGTGGCCCAGGCCGTAGTTCACCAGGCCATAGCTGGTATGGAACAGGTAGCGCCAGATCACCGCCACCGCCACCAGCGTGGTCACCACCGGGGCGAACAGCGCGGTGCGGAACAGCGCCTTGAAGCGGGCGGCCGGCGCATTGAGCAGCATTGCCGCGCCCAGCGACACGCTGATCGACAGCGGGACGCCGATCACCACGAAATACGTGGTGTTCCATAGCGACTTCCAGAACATCGGCGTCTGCAGCAGGTCGATGTAGTTGCCCAGCCCGACGAAGCGCAGGTTGGCGCCGTCAGCCAGCGCGTACAGGTCGAAGTCGGTCACGCTCAGGGCGAGCGCCGAGGCGACCGGCAGGCCGAAGAACACGCCCAGCACGAGCAGCGAGGGGCCGGCGAAGATCCAGCCGGCGAGGGACGAACGTTTCATTGCGGGCTCCCGGCCGCGACTGCACTGGTCGAGCCCGAAGGGGCATCGCTGCGCTGCAGGCGTTGTTGTTCATGCATCCAGCGGCGCTTGGCCAGCACCTTGTCCACGCGCTGGTCCAGCTCTTCCACGGCCTTGTCCTGCGGCATGCCGCCACGCACCACCTTTTCGGTGACGATGCGCATTTCCTGCACGATGCGCTCCCATTCGAGCACCTTCGGCGTCGGCTTGACGCGCTCCAGCTGGTCACGGAACGCAGCGGCCAGCGGATCGTTGGCCAGCGACGGCGCGTTCCAGGTGCTGCGGCGCGGCGGCAGGTCACCGATGATGGAATGGAAACGGGCCTGGATTTCCGGGCGCGACAGGAACTCGATCAGCTTCCACGACGCTTCCTTCTGCTGCGACTTGCGGAAGATCACCAGGCTGGTGCCACCGGCGATGCCGGCGCCCGGACCGTCCGGGCCCGGCAGGGCGGCGGTGCCCCACTTCCCTTCCAGTTCCTTGGGCTGCAGCTTCTTGAACTCGCGGATGTTCCAGGGGCCGGAGATGTAGAACACGTTGAAGCCGCGGAAGAATTCATCCCAGACGTTGGAGATCTGCGTCTCGGACATCTTCGGCGCCCAGCCCTGCTCGAACATGTTGCCGTAGAAGGCCAGGGTGCGACGGAAGCCGGGGCTGGAGAAGTTGCCGCGGGTGTCGTCGTCGCGCAGCAGCGGATCGGGCTGCTGCAGGGCCAGTGACAACTGCTGCTCGAACTCGTTGATCGGCATCAGCACCGCGTAGCGGTTTGGCCCCTGCATCTTCTTGATCGCGGCCATCTGCTCGTCCCATTCCGCCCAGGTGCGCGGCGGATGGTCGAAGCCGGCCTGCGCCAGCAGGTCCTTGCGGTAGTAGATCAGGCGGGTATCGACGTACCACGGCACGCCCACCAGCTCGCCATGGATCACGTTGGTATCCCAGATGCCCTGGAAATAATCCTGCGGATCGACGACGGACGAGTGCTGCACGAACGGCTGCAGCGGGGTCAGTGCGTTGAGTTCGGCGAACTCGGGCACCCAGGTGTTGCCGAGCTGGCAGACATCGGGCAGGCCGTCGGCGGCGAACGCGGTCAGCAGTTTCTCGTGTGCGGCCGTCCAGGGAATGTTCTGCACATCCACCTTGATGCCGGGGTTCTCGGCCTCGAATTCGTGGATGAGTTCGCTGACCACTTCGGCCTCGCGGCCCATGGCCCAGAAGCGGACCGTGGTGGTGCCCTGCTCGGTGCGCGCGCAGCCGGCCATGGCCAGTGCGGCCATCGCAGGCAGGGCCCAGCGTCGCAGGCGGTCAATCCAGTCTTGCACCTTGTTACTTCCCCTGGCCCGTGTTGCGGTTGGCATTGTTCTTCTGTTCCTGCGCGGCAGCCGCGCGTGATTCTGCGATACCGACCGCACGTGCCGCCGCGGCCTTCTCATCCTTCTCCAGCACCAGCGGCTGGAACGACCCTTCCGGGGCCAGCCAGCCACCGCTGAAACCGGCCCGTTCCAGGCCCTTGCGGATGTACGGATTCTTCTTCATCACTTCCCAGACGAAGTCGTTGCGGTAGTTGGCGATCATCGTCAGGATCGGGCCCTGGTCGATGGCGATGTAATCGCTGGCCACCCAGCCGCGATCCGGCACCATGCGGCCGGTCTTGATCGGGATGTCGTAGTTGAAGCTCGGGTTGAACGAATCCAGGAAGCCGTAGCTGGAATAGATGTAATCGCCGTAGCGCTTGTGCATCTCCAGCGTGGCCGGGATCACTTCCTCGGGCGCGAACACGATCGAGGAAATCGCCGCGGTCGGGGCGATGGTGCCGTCATCGAAGTTCTCGCGCAGGCCGGCGCCGCGCGAGGAGTAGTGGCGGAACTGGCGCTGCTCGCCGCGGTATTCCTGGGTGGTGTTCTGCGGGCCATCGCTGGCGGTCAGGCCCCACACGTTCTCGCCGTAGTCCTTCCACTGCATCGGGTTGGCAATGGCGTACTCGCGGTGCGCCAGGGCGGCCGAGCGGCTGTTGAGGAAGTAGGTGCTGCCACGCTCGCGCATGTACGCATCCTGGATGTCGCGGAAATCGATCCAGACGTGGCTGTACTGGTGGCCGAACAGCGGGCCGAAGGACAGGTATTCCTGGCCCTGGTAGACACCCCAGTCGTTGTCGTAGGTACGCGTCCACACCGTCCACGCATCCGGGCTGACCGGGTGGCTGGGCGAGCCCAGGGCGAGGATGTAGACCATCATCGCCTCGTTGTAGCCCATCCAGTCGTGGTCGATGAAGCCGCTCTCGGGGAACCAGCCCATCGAGATCAGCGGCGCACGCTGCTGCAGCCACGGCCAGTCGACCTGCTTGTACAGCTGGTCGGCGATCTGCCGGATCTCCTTCTCGCGCGGGTCCTCGCCGTCGTAGTACGACTGGGCGAACAGAACGCCCATCATCAGCAACGCGGTATCCACCGAGGAAAGCTCGACCCAGCTGTCGTAGCGGCGGCCTTCCTGCATGTCCAGGAAGTGGTAATAGAAGCCCTTGTAGCCGGCCTTGCCGGTGCGCTGCGGGCCCATCGGCACGTCGCGGAAGAACTTCAGCGTGGTCAGGGTACGGTCGATCGCCTGGTTGCGGCTGACCCAGCCGTTCTCGATGCCGATCGGGTACGCGGTCAGGGCGAAGCCGACCGAGGCGATGCTGGCGAACGGACGCGACGGGTAGCGGTCCGGGGTCAGGCCGTTGAGTTCGTTGGTGGTGTCCCAGAAGAACTGGAACGTGCGGCGCTCGATGTCATCGAACAGCGGCGGCAGTTCCGGCTTCATCGGCCGCGGCGGTGCGTCGGCCTCCAGCAGGATCACCGGCGGCTTGGGCTTGGCAGGCTCCTGCTGGGCCGGTTTGCAGGCGGCGATGGCCAGGGTCATCGCAGCGGCGGTCAACAGGTGGCGTGCCTGCATGGCGCGGTTCCTCCGGAGAGCTGATCGATGGGAAAGCATAACGTCCAATGGCCTGAAATCGTTTACAAACCGAACTCTTAAAAAACCACGAAACGTGGTCGGAGAACTGCTGCCATTGTCCAGTCCCCTGCCCCGTCATCGCAACGGTGCAGGGGGATGGACAATGGACCGGCCCGGGGGCCGGCCATTGCCAGGTCCCGATGCCAGCGGCAGGCCACTGGCATCGGGGTGTTGCCGTACATCACTGCTTAGAAGCGGAAGCCCACTTCGGCCTTGACCTGGCGCGGAGTACCGATGATGTCGCCGGTCTCGTTGTAGCTGGCCTGCAGCTTGCCGTTGGTCTTGATGTAGTTGTAGGTGGAGAAGTTGTCGAAGTTGAACACGTTGATGATGTCGATACGAGCGTACATCTCGGTGTCACCCGGCATCTTGAACGTCTTCGTCGCCTGCAGGTCGACCGAACGGTAGCCGAAGATCTTGCCACCCAGCAGGAACTTGCCGTTGGCGTTCGGCACGGCGGCCTGCGGGGTCGGCAGCGTGTAGCCGCTGGCCTGCGGGATGCCGTACCAGTCGTTGACGGCGGTCGGGGTGGCCAGGGTGATCTTGCCACCGAAGGTGATGCCCCAGAAGCCAGCGTACGAACCGGTCACCACCAGGCGGTGGCGCGGTGCACCGTTGGAACGGATGGTCGGGTAATCCTCGATCAGGCCGCGGTCGAAGGCGTACTTCTCGTTGATGTCGCGGTTGTGGCGCGCGGTCGTCCAGGTGTAGGCGATCGAGGTGCCCCAGCCGCTTTCCTTGGTGAACGGCTTCTGCGCCGACAGCAGGACCTGGGTTGCACGGGTCTTGATGCCCTGCTGGCCGATGATCAGGCTGCCGAAGCCCGGCACGTTGCAGCTCCAGGCCTGGCTCAGGCCCGGCTCGGTGCCACCGCACAGGCGCGGGTCATCGAAGAACTGGCCGGTCGGGTAACGGTTGCCCAGGGTGAAGGCGAAGCCGTCGTAGCTCAGCGTGCGGGCGATGGTGGCGTCGGTCAGCCAGTCACCGATCTGGTTGCTCATGCCCAGGCTGAACTGATCCGAGTACGGGGCCTTCAGGTTGTTGTTGAGCAGGTCGACTTCCAGGCCGGCATTGCTGGTCGAACCGACCAGGGCCTGCAGGTTGCCGATGCCGTTGAGCAGGTTCGGGTTCCAGTCATAGCAGGCGGCCTGGCCATTGATGCAGGTGCCGGTAGCCGGGTTGCGGAAGTAGATGGTCGGCTGCGGCAGGGCCAGCTTGGTGGTTTCCAGCTGCAGGTTGTCGAACAGGTCGCGGTCGTACGAACGGCCGGCACCACCGTGGATCACGTGCTGCTCGTCGGCGTTGATGTCATACGAGAAGCCCAGGCGCGGCTGCCAGGCATCCTTGAACGCCTTGCGGTTGTGGCCGTTGCTGATGTAGTTGCTGATGTCCAGGCCGCCCAGCGCCAGCGAATCGGCGTAGGTCTGGCCGGCGGGGGCGCGCGGATCCTGCGAGTAGATCGCATCGACCACGGCCTGCGGGGTCACGAAGTCCAGGTACGCCGGGGTCTTTTCATAATCCCAGCGCAGGCCGAGGTTGACCTGCAGGTGGTCGTTGACCTGCCAGTCGTCCTGGATGAACACGCCGTACTGCTTGGACTTCGAACGCACTTCACCCGACACGCCGTCCACGCCGGTCACCGGCTTGACGAACTGCGCCTTGTACGGAATGGAGTCCGGGAAGTCCGGATCGCCCAGGCTGTAGGTGAAGGTCGGGTTGATCTGCGCCGCATCGGAGGCGTACAGGTCGATTGCCTTGTACTTCACGCCCATCTTGATGGTGTGGTCGCCGGCCCACTGGATGCCGTCCAGGGTCAGGTTGTCTTCGATCGACCAGCCCTTCTGGCCCTTCACCTGCGAATCCAGTGCCGAGGCGCCACCGATCTTTACCACGGTGCGGTCTTCAGTGCCGTCCGGTGCGGTGTAGGTGATGCCGTTGGCCAGGGTCAGCGGGGTCGGGTTGTTGAACGAATCTTCGTGGGTGACCATCATTTCGTTGTAGAAACGCTCGCCGCTGTGGTTCCAGCGCAGTGCGTAACGACGGTCGGTGTTGACCACTTCACGGCCAGCTTCCGGCGAGGTCTGGCCACTGAACTGCGACTGGGTTTCGTCGCGGTCCTGGAAGGTCAGCTCGATGCGGTCGTTGTCGGTCGGCTCGAAGTCGACCTTACCGAAGATCAGGTCCTGCTGGAACGGCTGGCTGGCCGGGCCGAGGCCTGCGGCGCCTTCGGCCGGCAGCAGGCTGGCGGCACCGGTGACGGCGCCGTCCGGCGCGATGGTGACCGGCAGGTCGAAGCGCTTGGCTTCGTAGGTCACGAAGAAGTGCGCCTTGTCCTGGATGATCGGGCCGCCCAGGGCGAAGCCGTATTCCTTCTCGGCCGAGACCATCTTGTCCTTGCCACCCTGGCGCTCGGCCGGGGTCTTGGCGCGCATGTCTTCGTCGGTGTAGCGGTAGAACGCCTCACCCTTGAATTCATTGGTACCGGACTTGGTCGCAGCAGTCACTGCGGCGCTCGACACCTGGCCGTACTCGGCCTTGTAGTTGCCGCTGATGACCTTGTATTCGCCGATCGCCAGCTGCGGGAACGGGTTGCCGGCGCTGCCGGACTGGCCGGCCACGCCGCCGCCCTTGACGTAGCTCTTCTGGCCCACGCCGTCGATGTAGACGTTGGTGCCGTCGGCATTGGTGGCACCGCCGCGCAGCGAGGTGTTGCCCTTGGCATCACGGGTGAAGATCAGGCCCGGCACCGCGTCGGCGAACTCCAGGAAGTTGCGCGACACCTGCGGGGTGGTCTGGATCTGCTGCAGGCTGACGGTCTTGCCGACTTCGGAGGTACGCACTTCCTGCAGCAGGGTCGGTGCGACGACGTTGACGGTGTCCAGGTTGGTCGCGGCGCTGCCACCCGACGAACCGCCGGCGGCGGCCTCGCTGAAGTTCAGCGTGGAGGTCGAGGCGACGGTGACGGTGACCTTCTGGGTCTGGCCGTTGGCAGCCACGTCATAGGTGCCCGGATCCAGGCCCATCAGCGAATAGGTGCCATCGGCGCGCACGGTGCCGCGACGGACGGTGCCGGTGGCAACGTTGGTCGCGGTGACTTCCGAACCGGCCTGGGCGCCGGCCACCTGGCCGCGCAGGCTGGCGTTGGCCGACTGCGCCATGACGTTCGGGGCGGCAGCCAGCATCAGGCAGCTGACCAGTGCGGTGCTCAGCAGCCGGCGGGCCGGCATGCGGATCGTGGAATGCATCATCAACTCAATCTCCGGGTGGCGGTATCCGCGGATGCGGTACCTGCGATCAATCAAAAGAAGGAACGCCTCTGGCTTCAATGGCCCGATGGCGGAGTGGTGGAATCGCGAACGATGAGGCGGGGAACAAGCGTCTGCTTGTCACCTGCCCCTTCGGGGGTGTTGCCGTCCATCAACTGCATCAGACGCGTCATCGCCCTATCGCCCAACTCGGCGATACTGACCTGCATGGTGGTCAACGATGGGTGTACAAACCGCGCCAGTGGAATGTCATCGAAACCCGCCAGGGCGACATCGGTGGGCACGTGGATGCCTGCCTGCGCGAAGGCATACAGGCAACCCAGGGCCATCATGTCGTTGGCGGCGAACACGGCATCGGGCAGCGCGCCGGCTGCCAGCATCTCCTGACCGGCGCGATGGCCGGAAGCTTCGTCGAAATCACCGGGCAACTCGATGCCTTCGGCGCCGTTGCCAAAAGCCGCCAGCGCGTCGCGGAAGCCACGCAGGCGCTCGCGCGCGTCGAAGTTGAGGTCCGGGCCAGAAATGAACGCGATGCGGCGGTGGCCGGCATCGAGCAGGTGGCGGGTCATGGCCATCGCACCGGCGTGATCGTCGATGCTCAGGACCGGGTGATCCTGCCCCGGCAGATAGGTGTTGATCAGGACCGTGGGCAGCGACTGCGGCAGGTTGTCGGTGAGGAAGCCGGGGCTCTCGGCATAGGGCGAGAGCACCAGCAGGCCATCGACGCGGCCGCGCATGGCACGCAGGGCGGCGCCCTGCTGTACCTGGTCGCCGTGGTAGCTGGACACCAGCAGGTGCTGGCGACGGTTGCGGGCAACATTGTCGATGCCGCGCATCAGCTCGGAGAAGAATTCGCCGTACAGGTCAGGCAGCACCACGCCTACCGTATTGGTACGGCGGCTGCTCAGGCTGCGTGCGGCGGCGTGCGGGGTGTAACGCAGCCTCGCGGCGACCTCCAGCACAAGCTGGCGGACCGGTTCGGCGACATTCTCATGCCCGTTCAGCGCGCGGGAAACCGTGGCCACGGAGACCCGGGCTTCTCGTGCGACGTCTTTGATTGTTATGGCTGCCTTGTTCACGAAGCCGCCCTCCACGGCTTGGACCTACCAGCTTGGCGCGGAATGTAAGCGTTTCCATCTGCGCTTGTAAACACTCCGTTAGACGAATGTCCCCAGATGGACACAGAAATCTGACGTGGACAGGTCTGTTCCTGGACCTGGCAGGACTTTGCGGGACAGGCCATCAGCCCTGCTCGGACAGGGTGAATGCGCGGATGGACAGCGCATGGATATCGGTCTCCATCAGCCCACCCAGCGCGGCATACACGGCGCGATGGCGCGCCAACGGTGCCATGCCGGCGAACTGTTCACTGACCACCAGCACGTTGAAATGGCCGCGTCCGTCGCGCGCTCCGGCATGGCCGGCATGGCGATGGCTGTCGTCTTCGATCTCCAGCGTGCTGGGCGCCAATGCCTGCTGCAATGCAACACGTATTAGATCGATGCGCTGCGCGCTCATGGCAGCACCTTGCGGAAGGGCCGGACCTCGACGCGGGTGTAGACGCCTGCGGCCACATATGGGTCGGCATCGGCCCACTCGCGGGCCTGCGCGAGAGACTCGAACGCGGCAATCACCACCGAACCACTGAAACCAGCCGGACCCGGATCCTCGCTGTCGATCGCCGGGCACGGCCCGGCCAGCAGCAGGCGTCCCTCGTCGCGCAGCGCGTGCAGCCGCGCCAGGTGCTCGGGCCGGGCCTGCAGCCGCTGCGCCAGCACATCCTGGCCGTCGTAACCTTCAATCACATAGAACACGGGCATTCCTCGTTCATGTTGCGGTGCGTCGATTCTAGCCAATGGGCCGCCGATACCGGCCCGGCTGGACACTGGCCAGGCAAAGCCGTACCCTAGACACCATTGCACGTGGCGTGATGCAGCAGCCCGTCGGTTTTTGCGACCAACGCAGCCCCCGACGACCGTACCGCTTCTTCGAACCGGGCCAACCGGCCGGGCCACGTAGACGACCTCCCCGTAGTTCCGTCGCCGCCGTTTTCCTGCGGCGCGTCCTGCTGTTTGATATGTGTGGAATCGCGCCGATCCCGGCGTGTCTGGTGCCTGCGGCGCCGTGGCGAAGGCCCGGCAGAACCGGCACCGCGACTGGTCCGTTGCAATTCTATTGTCCATTAGATGACTTCCGAACTCGCGCTCGACGCGAACCCGCCAACCCGGCCGCCCGCCCCCCAGCAGCAGGAAATGCCGCTGGCCGTGGTGCATGGGCAACCGGTCCTGCAGATCCCGCAGGACCTGTACATCCCGCCGGATGCGCTGGAAGTCATCCTGGATGCCTTTGAAGGTCCGCTGGACCTGCTGCTGTACCTGATCCGCCGGCAGAACCTGGACGTGCTGGACATTCCCGTGGCCGAAATCACCCGGCAGTACGTGGAATACATCACCGTGATGCGCGAGCTGCGTTTCGAGCTGGCCGCCGAGTACCTGGTGATGGCCGCCATCCTGGCCGAGGTGAAGTCGCGCATGCTGCTGCCGCGCCCGGTCAGTGAAGATGGCGACGAGGCCGACCCGCGCGCCGAGCTGGTGCGCCGACTGCAGGAGTACGAACGTTTCAAGCAGGCCGCCGAGGATATCGACGCCCTGCCCCGTCAGGACCGCGACACCACGGTGGCGCACGCCTTCATGCCCGAGCGGGCGACGGTGAAGCTGCCGCCGCCGGTGGACCTGAAGGAAATGCTGCTGGCCCTGCACGACGTGCTCAAGCGCGCCGAGCTGTTCAGCGGCCACGCGATCAAGCGCGAGGCCCTGAGCGTGCGCCAGCGCATGGGCGAAGTGCTGGGTCGTCTGGAAGACGGCAGGTTCTACCGCTTTGAAGGGCTGTTCACCGCCGAAGAAGGCAAGCTGGGCGTGCTGGTCACGTTCCTGGCAGTGCTGGAACTGGCCAAGGAACAGCTGCTGGACCTGGTCCAGGAAGAGCCGCTGGCGCCGATCTACGTGAAGTCCCTGGCCGCCGGCAACACCAACGCCCCGCTGCAGTTCAGCAGCGAGTTCGACGACAACGACGCCGCCAATGAGAACGAGTGAGCGCTGACTGCCGATGGACCAGACGCTGATCAACCGCATTGTCGAAGGTGCCCTGCTGGCCTCCAGCCAGCCGCTCACCCTGGCCCAGCTGAAAGACCTGTTCCCGGAAGAGGAACCGGCACCGCCGGGCAGCATCGAACGTGCGCTGGAGCGCCTGCGCGAAGGCTGCGAAGGGCGTGGCGTGGAACTGGTCGAGGTCGCCTCCGGCTTCCGCTACCAGGTGACCGGCGAAGTGCACGGCTGGATCAGCCGGCTGTGGACCGAGCGCAAGACCCGTTACACCCGTGCCACTCTGGAAACCCTGGCGCTGATTGCCTACCGGCAGCCGATCACCCGCGGCGAGATCGAGCAGGTGCGCGGCGTGGCGGTCAGCAGCAACATCATCCAGGCGCTGGAAGAACGCGAATGGATCCGCGTGGTCGGCCACCGCGACGTGCCCGGCAAGCCGGCGCTGTTCGGTACCACCAAGGGCTTCCTGGACTATTTCGGCCTGAAGCGCCTGGACGAACTGCCGCCGTTGTCGGAACTGAAAGACCTGGGCGAGCTGGAACCGCAGCTGGCGCTGGACCGTGATGGTCCCGCCGTTGCCGGTGCCGCCGGCCCGGACATCAGCGCCGACCCCGACGCGGCCGCCAACGATGACGCCGGCCTGCAGGGCGGCGATGGCAACACCGAGAATTCCGTCGACGCGGCAGCTGCTGCGCCGGCCACCGATGAGCAAGCACCTTCGCCCCTCGATGATGGGCACCCCGATTCCGCGCCGGGCGAGCGCGCGGTGCCAGTGAACGAACGCGAAGACAACGCCGTCGCGACGACGACCGTGGCTGTTGACCAAGCCGATTCCGAACCAGAGGCCGACCTCGAAACCGTCGGCCGGAGCAAAACTGATGAGTGACACCCCCCGTAACAAGCTCTCGCTGAAGCGCGAAGCCACCTCCGAACAGTTCAAGCTGGAAGAGCGCCTGCACAAGGTGCTGGCCCAGGCCGGCCTCGGCTCGCGCCGTGCGCTGGAACAGCGCATCGCCGAAGGCCTGGTCAAGGTCAACGGCGAAGTCGCGCAGACCGGCATGTCGGTCAAGAGCGGCGACAAGATCGAGCTGGATGGCCGTGGCTTCGTCGCCACCGCCCTGGCCGAGCCGTCGCGCGTGCTGGTCTACAACAAGCCGGAAGGCGAAGTGACCACCCGCGAAGATCCCGAAGGCCGCCCGACCGTGTTCGAATCCCTGCCGCCGCTGAAGGGCGCGCGCTGGATCGCCATCGGCCGCCTGGACATCAACACCACCGGCCTGCTGCTGGCCACCACCGACGGTGAACTGGCCAACGCCATGATGCACCCGTCGTTCGAGGTCGAGCGCGAGTACGTGGTGCGCGTGCGCGCCCCGGAAGGCGAAGAGAAGGTCTCCGACGCCATCGTCGACCGCCTCGCCCGTGGCGTGGCGCTGGAAGACGGCCCGGCCAAGTTCGACGAGATCGAACGCATCGGCGGCACCGATTCGCACGACTGGTTCCGCGTCGTGGTGAAGGAAGGCCGCAACCGCGAAGTGCGCCGCCTGTGGGAATCGCAGGGCTGCCAGGTCAGCCGCCTGAAGCGCACCCGCTACGGCAAGGTCAGCCTGCCGCGCGAACTGGTGCGTGGCCATTCGGTCGAACTGCCCACCGCCCAGGTCGAAGCCCTGCGCGCGCAGCTGAAGCTGGAAGAAGGCGCACCGTCGGCACTGACTCTGCAGCCGGTGATCGGCCAGCGTCGCGCCGCCAAGACCACCGTGCGCGTGCGCGAAGGCGGTCGTGGCAATGCCTACGTCAACGGCCACAGCACCGCCGATGAAGGTCGCGAACTGCGTCGCTTCGACAACGTGCGCGAAGACCGCGGCCGTGGTCGCGGCGGCAAGGGTGGCGGCTTCAAGGGCGGCCTGACCGTCAGCGGCGAAGCAGCCGCCAAGCAGTCGCAGAAGCCGTTCAAGCAGCGCGCGCCGAAGAATGACCGTTCGCTGCCGGAAGGCAACCCGGCCGCATTCCGTACCTGGTACGTGCCGGACGGTGTCAGCACCGGCCCGAGCGGCCACCGCAACGCCGGTCCGGGCGCACGTGGCCCGGGTGCCCGTGGTCCGGGCGCTGGGGCGGGCGGCCAGGGCCGTCCGTACGGCAAGCCGAAGGGTCCGGGCGCCGGTGCAGGTGGCGGCCAGGGT
>JAFAFD010000106.1 GCA_023423675.1 Pseudomonadota bacterium
GCCGGTGCCAACGGCATGGTGCTGTCCAACGTCGCCAACGGTGCCATCGCCGCCGGCAGCCGCGATGCGGTCAACGGTGGCCAGCTGCATTCCATGCAGCAGCAGCTCAACGGCCGCATGGACGGGCTGGAACAGCGCATGGACGGCCAGCCGCAGGCCCCGCAGTCGCGTGCGCTCACCGTGGCGGCTGTGGACAGCGCCGCATCGTCCGCCCCGGCAGCCACCCCGGCCGCCGATGAGCCGACTGCACCGCCGCCGTCCAGCGGTGACAACAAGGTCGTGGCCGATGCCGGCAACGCACCGAAGTCGTCGCCGCAGCCGCAGGCCGATGCACCCAAGCCGGAGTCGCCCAAGCCGCAGGTGGACACCGCCGAGCTGGAGAAGATGCTGGCCCGTGCCAACGAGTACAGCGATGGCATCTCCCGCGAGGTGGACCGCCGCCTGGACAAGATGGACAAGCGCTTCAACCGCATGGCGGCAATGACCAGCGCGCAGAGTGCGATGGCCATGAACACCGCCGGCCTGAACACCTACAACCGCCTCGGTGCGGGCGTGGGTTACAGCGAGGGTGAATCGGCCATGGCCGTGGGCTACCAGCGCGTGTTGAACGACAAGGGCTCGGCCACCTTCAGCCTCAATGGTGCCTTCACCAACAGTGGTGAACGCAGCATGGGCGTGGGTGTGGGCATCGGCTGGTAAGCCGTGCAGCCCCGGCGTGGCGCGCAGAAGGATGCCCGTTGCGCCGGGGCACTTCAAAGGGAGATGGCGATGTACAAGAAGTTCAGCCGTTTCATGACCTACCGGCGCTTCTACGTGTGGCGCGCGCGGTACAACTATGTGGTCCGCAGCATCAATGGATGGACGCTTGTGTACGCGCTGCTGGTGCTGGGGCTGGTGTATTCCTGCTGGGTCATCTGGAAGATCAGCAACCCACCGGTACCGCGCGTACATCCGGAGGCGGCCAAGGTGCAGGTGCGGTTGATCCGGGAGCAGTCGATGCATCGCGTGGCCGTGGCACTCCACGGCGGCGGCAAGCCCGGGCAGGATTACACCACGGCTGACGAGGTGCGTGCGGCGACGCTGCGCGCGATGCGGGCGCGTGAGCTCTACCTGGGCGAGGAGTCCAAGCAGCTGCAGGCCGACATGCTGGCGGATATCTCCGATTACATCCGGGCGACGGGTGTGTGTGCGCCCTTCATCTGCTGGCATGTGAAAGAGAGCATCGCGCAGCTGCAGAGGGCAGGGCAGCGCACGGCTGCACTGGATGAAGCGCTGCGGCCGATGTTGAACCTGCCCAGCGGGGCGCTGCCGCCACTGGACGGGGGCCTGGACCGGCTGCAGAACTCGTGGTCCGACCCGTTCCAGGATGTGGTCTTCCACGGCTGGATGCTCAGCGACATGCAGGTGCTGCACGAGCGCATGATGAAGGAGTATCCCCAGCGCGAGCCGATGCCGTGGTTGTCGCGGTTGATGGACAAGCCGTTGGACCCGCGCTACGCCATGTGATGCGTTGGTGGGTGTCGCCGTGGTCGAAACGGCGTGGAGCAGCCGAGCGTGGGCTCGGCTCTACAACGGGGCGGCCTCGGGCAGCCACAGGGTCACGGCTGCGCCGCCCAGCGGGCTGTCGCCAATCTCTACGTGTCCACCATGGCGTTGGGTAATGGCTTTGACCATCGCCAGCCCCAAGCCGAAGCCTTCGGTGGATTGGCACAGGCGCACGTAGGGCGCAAAGACCTGCTGCCGATGGGCGGGGGGAATGCCCGGTCCGTCGTCTTCCACGCGCAGGCGCAGGCCTCCCTGGTGCAGCTCCGCTTGCATGCGCACTGCCGAGCGGGCATGCCGCACTGCGTTGGCCAGCAGATTGCGCACTGCCAGATCCAGCGCTGCTTCGTTGGCGTGTACCGTCAGCTGCGGGCAGCACTGGCAGGTCACTGCGGGGCCGGGCGATCGGCAGATGGCGGTCGCCGCGTTCCGCAGCAGTGTCTTCACGTTCACCGGGCGGCGTTCCACCAGGGGCATCCGCCCAAAGCGCAGGTATTCCACGCTGGCGGCGGTCAGGTCCTGCAGCAGCTGCAGATCGGTCTGCAGGTCGTGCAGCAGCGTGCCCTCATCGTCCGGCACCGCCTGCTGTTCTTCCATCAGCCCTACCGTAAACCGCATCCGCGCCAACGGCGTGCGCAGTTCATGCGCCATGGCCTGCCCCAGGAGGCGCTGCCCGTCCAGCAGCACCTGCAGCTGCTGTGAAAGATCGTCCAGCGCATGACCCAATGGCCGCAGCAGGCGGGTGCGAAGGGGCGGCACGGGGTGGCTGAAGGCATTGGCCTGCAGGTGATGCACGGTGTCGTGCAGCACCTTGACGTCATGCCAGAAGCGGTGGATGAGGAAGTACAGCGGAAGCGCCACAGCGGCTGCCACGGTGGTCAGCAGGCTCAGCCAGTACAGGCCGTCCTCCAGCAGCTCCTCCTCATCGTCATCGTTGTCGGGCACGTTGCTGAAGTCACCCAGCGTCAGCACGGAGCTCGTTCCCGTGAGCCGTTGGTGGCTGTAGGCGCCGTCCGCGGATACCACGATCTGCCCGTCCCGCAGCTTATCCGCATCAGCAGCCGGCAGCTGCCCTTCAATCTCAGCCAGGGGTTGCAGCTGCAGGGGATAGGCGAACAGCGTCTGCAGCCCTGCCAGGGCCTCAGCGCGCTGCGCCTCGGGCACCTGCAGCAGGCGATCGGCCAGCAGCGCGTGGCTGCCCTGCACGCGGTAGTGCAGGGTGGAGACCGGCGTCGGGTCGAGCAGCCGTTCCCACAGCAAGGTGCCGGCCGTCAACAGCAGCAGCTGCGCCACGATGAAAATCACGCAGTAGCGCACATAGAGGGGCAGTGGCCCCTTCAGGCGTCGTGGCCTCACTGCCAGCCGCTTGCATTGAACAGGTAGCCTCGCCCGCGCACGGTGCGGATACGCAAAGGCTCGCTGTCGAGATCGCCCAGCTTGCGGCGCAGCCGCGATACGCGTGCGTCGATGGACCGGTCCATGCCGTCAAAGCCGATGCCGCGCAGGCCCTTGAACAAGTCATCGCGGTGCAGGGTGCGGCCAGCGTTGCGTGCCAGGATCAGCAGCAGATCGAATTCGGCCGTGGTCAGCGCAATCGGCGCGCTGCCCAGCTGCACCGTACGGCTGCCGGGATCGATGCTCAACTGACCAAAGACAAGCAGTTCGGGCTCAGAGCGTCCGCCCGCGTGCGCGCGCCGCAGATGGGCGCGCAGGCGCGCGACCAGCACGGCCGGCTCGATGGGTTTGGTGAAGTAGTCATCTGCCCCGAGCTCCAGGCCCACCACCTGATGGATGTCATCGGCGCGCGCACTGAAGATGCACAGCAGGCCGTCATAGCCGCGCCGCAACGCGCGGCAGGTATCCAGGCCATCCATGTCCGGCAGGCCGAGGTCAAGCAGGATGATCTGCGGGGTCTCGTTGGCAACGTGCTCGATGGCGTCCTGCCCGTTCGCAACGCGGGTGACGTGGAAGGCGTGGCGCTGGAGATAGCGGGTGATCAGACCGGCCAGGCGGTCGTCGTCTTCAACAAGCAGTAGCTGATGCATGGGCGTTAGGAATAGTTGCAGAACGCGGTCGATAGTAGGCAGGGCACTGCCATTCACGTCATTGCCAAATGCGACACGGCGCTAGAGTGCGGGGGGCTGTGTTCAGCTGGCTGGGCGTGTCGTTACGAAGCGTCATGATCGGCCTCAGCGCGGTGACATCGCTGCCACAGACGCACTGAGGCGGGGGCGCGGAGGCCTCCGCAAGATGGGCGCTCCAACAGAACGGAGTTCCACATGACGCAGTATTTCTCTCCTCTTCTCGGCGCGTTGCTGCTGGCCGCAGTGCCGGCCGTAGCCTTGGCCGATGCCTCGGACCGTACGGGTGTCTATGGCGTGGCCGGCCTCGGCAAGGCGCAGTTGAGCGCCTACGGCAAGCACGTGCCCAACGACAAGCTGACCAAGGACGTGGGGCCGTCGCGCCTGGCCTACACGCTGGGCGCCGGTTACCGCATCAACCGCTACGCCGCAGTGGAATCGGACTTCAGCAGCATGGGCCGGCACGCCAAGTCGTCTGCCAAGGGCAACGGCAAGCCGCAGCGCACCGGTGTCAGCAGCCGCGCGGTGTCGGTCTCGGCGCTGGGTATCGTGCCGGTGGGCCAGCACGTTGAACTGTTCGGCCGGGCCGGCCTGGGCAACATGCAGTCGCGCTATCTCGCAGGCGGTTCCACCGATGCGCGTACCGTCAAGACCAGTGGGCTTGCGCGTCAGTATGGCCTGGGCAGCCAGCTGCACCTCTCCGACAGCAGCTTCCTGCGTACCGAGTACAGCGTGTTGCGTGCGCGCAAGGGCAGTGACGTGGCCAGGGCGGTGAATGGCGACCGGCTGCACAACGCACAGCTCACCCTGTCCTACGGCTATCGATTCTGACGAAGGCACCGGAACGGGCAGTCTCTCCCTGCCCGTTCCGGCCCTCGGGTGATGAGGCCCGCACAATGAACGGAATGGCGGGGGTATGGTCCCCGGAAATCTCCAGCGCCCCGGTGCAGCAGCGCGTTCTGGCAATGCTGGAGGCTGTACCAGCCGCACCCGGCGGGCACTGCCAGTGGCTGGGTTCGGGGAGGCGCCTGGCGCTGGCGCGGGTAGGCACTGAGGTGAGCCATGCGGGCTCGGTAGTGCACTCGTCGTGCGGGCGATACGTGGTCATGTGGGATGGCTGGGTCGTGACGCCTGGCCGACTGCCACTGGCCGATCTGATCAGCGTCCGGGGCATCGCCGCGGCTGTGCCGCAGCTGAGGGGCGCCTATGCGCTGGCCGTTTTCGATACCCACACCGCCGATCTCTGGCTGGCGCGTGATGCCGCCGGGCAGCATCCGCTGTACTACGGTTGGTCCGCCGGCAGCCTGGTCTTCGCCAGCACACTGGGCATGCTGCGTGCAGACCCGTGCGCGGCGCATCAGATCAATCGCGATGTGTTGGCGCTGTATCTGCAGCGCGGTTACGTGCCCGCGCCTCACTGCATCATGCAGGGGGTATTCAAACTGCGCCCAGGCACGGTGCTGCGGCTTGACGAGGCTGCGGTCATCCGGGGCGCGCAGCTGCACCATGCCGGCATCGACCAGCAGCTGCTGCAACCGGTGGTCGCTGCATCGACGCTGGGAACTGCAGGCAGTGTCGGGGACCGGGAGGCCATCGACGCGCTGGATGCGCGCATTCACCAGTGCGTGGGCGTTGCGCACGAAGCGGGCGCGCATGCGGCGTTTCTTTCCGGTGGGGTCGACTCGTCGCTGGTGGCAGCGGCGCTGCAGGCGCACAGCGCACAGCCGGTGGATACGCTCTGCGTGGGCTTCCACGATGAAGCACACGACGAGCGTGCGTGGGCGGCAGCGGTTGCAAAAGCGTTGGGCACTCGCCATCACGACGTGTTGCTTTCAGGGGGGGCGGTGATGGACATGATGCCGGCCGTTGCCGCTGCATGGTGCGAGCCGTTTGCCGACGCATCGCAGGTGCCTACGCTGCTGGGCAGCCAGTGGATGGGGGACCACTGCCGCATGGCGCTGGCGGGCGACGGCGGCGATGAGCTGTGGTTTGGCCATGCCGCCCACGCCAAGGCCCTGCGCAATGCGCGCCTTGCACGCTGGCTGCCAGCGGCCGTACGCGGCCTTGCTGGCCGTTACGCGCGAGGCAGTGGCGAGCTGCCGCGGCTGGGCGGCTGGCCTGCGCTGCTGGCCAATGTCGCCAGCGCTGACATCCGCCACCACTTCCATCTGCGCACCGTGCGCTGGCGTGATCCCTGCCGTCTGGTGAAGGGGGCGCGCGTGCTGCGCACACCCTATGACGATCCACACGGCATTGCCTGGCACGAGGACGATGCACGGCAGCTGCAGCAGCTGGAGGTCTGCATGGAGCTGGCGGAGGGCATTCTGACCAAGACCCACCGCGCGGCGTTGCATGCCGGGCTGCAGGTGCACGCACCGTTGCTGGACCCGGCGATCATGGCGCTGTCATGGCAGTTGCCATTGCACCTCAAGTATCGCGACGGCCAGCACAAGTGGTTGCCCAGACAGGTGCTGCTGCGTTACCTGCCGGACGCGCTGGTCAACCGGCCCAAACGCGGCTTCGGGCCACCGGTGGCCAGATGGCTGCGCGGGCCGCTTCGTCCTTGGGCGGAGGCGTTGCTGTCGCCCAAGGCGTTGCAGGCCCATGGCCTGTTTGATGAGGCCATCATCGGGTCCATGTGGCAGCAGTTCCTGGCCGGTGAGCGGCGCTGGCATCCGCTGTTGTGGACCGTGCTGATGTTCCAGGCCTGGTACCAGCGGCACGTGCTCGGCCCCGTGCGGCCGCCGTAGAGCCGAACCCATGTTCGGCTCAGATCCACGCCGTAGAGCAGCCGAGCATGGGCTCGGCTCTACAGGGGCGGCGCGATGTAGGCGGTGATCTCCGCTTCGGCCAGCAGCTGCCGCAGCTGCGCGATGGACGCCCGCCGCATTGGCTTTTCGTCCACCGGCGACAGCGGTGCCTGGCGCAGGGCGTCATAGGGCAGCACGGCCAGGTCGAAGGTCAGTTCCTCCGCACTGAACACCCACACCGGTACGTCCAGGTTGCGCTCGCGGTCCAGGCGCAGGCGGCGTACGCGTGATTCGGCCGGGATGCCGTGTTCGTCCAGGAAGCGGTGCACGGCTTCCGGGTCATCGCTGTGCACGTGCAGCTGCACGGGGCTGTTGTTGTCGGCGGTGCCGTCCAGCACCGGTCCGACCAGGCGTGGGGCGAAGCCATGCAGGAATTCCAGGGCGCGTACGGCGGCCTCGCGGCGGCGCTGCAGGTCGTTGCCATGCTCGGGCCCGGCGAACAGGCGCTGGTACTCGCGCAGGGCGTCTTCGATCTCGACGTTGCGGGGCAGGGAGGCATCGTCGTGGATGCCGAGGCGGCTGGCGGCCTTCAACTTGGCCTGGGGGGAGTCGCGGATGCCGCCTTCGGCCATGAGGCGAGCGGCTTCGTGGGCGAGGCGGTGGCGCCGCTCGCGGGTCTGGCTGGCAGCATGCTGACGTGCCCGATGCATGCAAAGACTCCTGATGCGACCTGGGGACAGGTTAGCGCAGTGATGTGACATCTGCGTGGGGGCGCGGTGCTTTGGCATCTACCGGTAGCGCCGGGCCATGCCCGGC
>JAFAFD010000122.1 GCA_023423675.1 Pseudomonadota bacterium
CGGCCAGCAAGGCAGCGAACTGTTCGTCGAAATCTGCCGGCGTGGCATCGGCGGCACTGGCGGGCACGTCCGGGCCCCATTGGGCGAGGAAGGCGCGGCTGGCGGCTTCGGCGGTGACATCGCGAACGGGCGCCGGATCCGGCAGCCACAGGTTCACCTGTGCCGGGCCGGCGGAAGCAGCGCGGAAGTCATCCATCCAGCGGCCGATGTCGGCGGCCGGCGACAGCACGGCGCCCATCGCGCCCATGCTGCCGGCATTGGCCAGCGCGGCCGACAGCGACACCGGGCAGGCACCAGCCATCGGTGCCAGCAGGATCGGAACGGAAACACCGAAGCGCTGGCAGAACGCCTCGGCGCGGGCAGTGACAGCGGACATCAGCGGGGCGGCCTATCGTTCGAACAGGCCCCCATGGTGCGCGCAGGAGAGGGGTAGAGTCGAGCTTGCTCGACTGGCACTGCCAGACCCACGCGTGTCGGAACTGACTCTTGTCCGCTCAGACGCCGGTTGCTTGACTGTCGGTCACCTCTGACAAGGAGATACCGATGAAAGAATGGACCACCGTGCTGGCTCTGGCCCTGGCACTTACGGCATGCAAGGACGACCGATCCGTATCGCAGAAGGCCGGCAGCGCCATCACCGGCACGGCAGCGGACTTTGTCGCAGGCCTCGGCGAGGGCGTGGACAAACACATGAACGTGACCCTGCAGGCGGATCCAAGCCTGGCCGCGCGCGGGCTGACGGTGACGCTGGGCAAGAGCCGTGCAATGGGCTCGAAGGAATCGGCGGTGTACGTGGTGGCCGAGAACGCATTCACAGGAACGCTGGTGGCGCGCGCGCTGGACAGCAACGGCACGGAGATCGGCCGCGCCTCCGCAGAGGAGGAGTTCGTTGCCGACGATGCCCGCTACGTCACCTTCCACTTCAACGAGGAAATGGACAGCCAACTGGTCCGGGCGTACGCGGTGTCGGCACGCTGATCGGCCGCCCGAGCATGGGCTCGGGCGCTACCTCAGATCGCGAACAGGGCCGCGATCAACGGAACGGCATGCCGCGGCCGCCCATGGCGCCCATCATGCCCTTCATGCTGCGCATCATGCCCTTCATGCCGCCGCCGGCCATCTTGCTCATCATCTTTTCCATCTGCATGTACTGCTTCATGAGCTTGTTGACGTCGGCCGGGGTCACGCCCGAGCCCTTGGCGATGCGCGCGCGGCGCGAGCCATTGAGCAGGTTCGGATTGCGCCGTTCCTTCTTGGTCATCGAGCTGATGATGGCGATCATGCGCGGCACTTCCTTGCCCTGGCTGACCTGCTGCTTCAGGTGCTCGGGAATGTTGCCCAGGCCCGGCAGCTTGTCCATCAGGCTGCCGATGCCACCCATGTTCTGCATCTGCTCCAGCTGGTCGCGCAAGTCGTTGAGGTCGAACTTCTTGCCCTTGGCGACCTTCTCGGCCAGCTTGGCGGCCTTGTCCTTGTCGACCTGCTGCTCGACCTGCTCAACCAGCGACAGCACGTCGCCCATGTCGAGGATGCGGCTGGCGATACGGTCCGGGTGGAATACATCCAGGCCTTCCGGCTTTTCGCTGACACCGACGAACTTGATCGGCTTGCCGGTGATGTAGCGCACGCTCAGCGCGGCACCGCCACGGGCGTCACCGTCGGTCTTGGTCAGCACCACGCCAGTCAGCGGCAGCGCATCGCCGAAGGCCTTGGCGGTGTTGGCCGCGTCCTGGCCGGTCATGGCGTCGACCACGAACAGGGTTTCAGCCGGGTTCACCGCCGCGTGCAGGGCCTTGATCTCGGCCATCATCGCTTCGTCGATGGCCAGGCGGCCGGCGGTATCGACCAGCAGCACATCCACGAACGACTTGCGCGCATCGTCGATGGCGGCGCGGACAATGGCTTCCGGCTTCTGGTCGGCGCTGGACGGGAAGAACAGCACGCCGACCTGCTCGGCCAGGGTCTTCAGCTGCTCGATGGCGGCCGGACGGTAGACGTCGGCCGACACCACCATCACCTTCTTCTTGCGCTTTTCCTTCAGGTGCTTGGCCAGCTTGCCCACGGTGGTGGTCTTGCCGGCGCCCTGCAGGCCTGCCATCAGGATGATGGCCGGGGCCGGCACGTTCAGGTTCAGGTCGCTGGCTTCGGCACCCATCACCGCGGTCAGCTCATCGCGCACGACCTTGATGAGGGCCTGGCCCGGGGTCAGCGACTTCAGCACTTCCTGGCCGACCGCGCGCACCTTGATGCGCTCGATCAGGGCCTGCACCACCGGCAGCGCGACGTCGGCCTCAAGCAGCGCGATGCGCACTTCGCGGGTCGCCTCGCGGATGTTCTCCTCGGTCAGGCGGCCGCGGCCACGCAGGCGCTCGATGGTGCCGGAAAGGCGCTGGGTCAGGGACTCGAACATGCGGCGCAACCTGTCTGAAAGCTGGGGACAATAAGGCAGACAGTATAACGGGTCCGCCCGCCTTCCCGGGCTGCGACCACGGGGCCGTCGCCAGCATCCCGGGGGTATGCGAAACTGCAACGATGTTAATCGTTCTCATCGCCGCCCTGCTCTACCTGGCCGCCAGCGCCCTGCTGGTGCGTGCGCTTGGCCGCGATGATGCCGTCGGTTCGCCCACTTGGCTGTGGCCGGCGCTGCCGGCCATGCTGCTGCACGGCGGCTACCACGTGCTGGTGGCGATGCGCACCACCGGCGGCCCGGACATGCACTTCTTCGCCGCGCTGTCGCTGGTCGGCCTGGGCATGGCCTGGCTGACCTCGCTGGTCGGCGCGCGTGGGCGCATGTCGGCGCTGGGCGTGGTGGTGTTCCCGCTGGCCGCGCTGCTGCTGGCGATCTACCACGGCTACGGCCACGAACCCAGCAAGGTGCTGGGCTGGCGCCTGGCCAGCCACGCCTGGCTGGCCCTGCTGGCCTACGCCACGCTGAGCATTGCCGCCTTGCTGGCGATCATGCTCTGGCTGCAGGAACGCGCCCTGCGCCGCCGCGAGTTCCGCCCGTGGCTGCGTGCGCTGCCGCCGTTGGCCGACCTGGAAGCCCTGCTGTTCCGGGTCATCACCGTGGGCTTCGCCCTGCTCACCCTCACCCTGGTCACCGGCGTGCTGTTCGTCGATGACCTGCTGGCCCAGAAGCTGGTGCACAAGACCGTGCTCAGCGTGCTGTCGTGGATCGTGTTCGGCGTGCTGCTGATCGGCCGCCGCCGCTACGGCTGGCGCGGGACGAAGGCGGTGCACTGGACGCTGTCGGCGATGCTGTTGCTGCTGCTGGCGTTCTTCGGCAGCCAGTTCGTAATCGAGCTGGTGTTCGGGCATACGCGGTAAAGGCGTGCCGACCAACGG
>JAFAFD010000144.1 GCA_023423675.1 Pseudomonadota bacterium
CGTGGCTGATGGCGCGCCTGCAGCACGAATCCGGTGGCGCCAAGGTCAGCTGGCAGAACGAGCAGCGCCTGCGCTTCGCCGGCAAGGGCCTGACCGCCAAGGGCTTGCGCACGGCGGTGGGCAACGCCGGGCTGCAGGTGGCCGCGGTTCGCCGCCTGCGCATCGGCCGCGTGGCGTTGGGGCCGCTGCCGCCGGCGCAGTGGCGCTACCTGGGCAGCGACGAGCGGTTCTGAGCCTGCGCTGGTGGCATCCACGCATGGCGTGGATCTACCATCGATGGCATGAGCCCGTCCCTGCCGCCCTGGCGACGCGTGCTGCGCGTCGTTGCGATCATCATCGCCGCCCTGCTGTTGCTGGTGCTGTCCGGCCTGCTGCTGGCCGACTATCTGACGCCGCAGGCGCACGGACCGGCAACCCATGCCCTGCCCGTGCAGCCTTCGCAGACCGCGATCGACCAGGTGCTCGGCCCGCAGCAACGGACACATCCCGGCAAGTCAGGCGTCGCTTTCCTCGGCGATGGCATGGACGCCTACGCGGCCCGCGCGCTGATCACCGGGCAGGCCGGGCGCAGCCTCGACCTGCAGTACTACATCTGGCACGACGATCTGATGGGTCATCTGATGGCCAAGGCCCTGTATGACGCCGCCGAACGCGGCGTGCGGGTCCGCCTGCTGCTGGATGACATGAACGGGCGCGACAAGGATGGGCTGATGCTGGCCCTTGACCGCCATCCGAACATTGAAATCCGCCTGTACAACCCGTTCCGGAACCGCAGCGGGCTGCTGCGCATGGTCGAGATGGTGCAGCGCTTCTTCAGCGTCAACCACCGCATGCACAACAAGAGCTGGATTGCCGACGGCCGGGTCGCGATCATCGGCGGACGCAATATCGGCGAAGAGTATTTCAGCGCGCGCACGGATGTGAACTTCCAGGATCTGGACCTGCTTGTGGCAGGCCCGGTCGTGAACGATGCCAGCCGGATCTTTGACGACTACTGGAACAGTGAGGCTGCGATTCCGGTAGCCGCCATGGCGTTCCAGACCGACGCGCAACTGCGCCTGCTGGTGCGCCAGATCCGGCACGAATCGGGTCGTGATGCCGCCCGTCCCTACCTGGAGCGCGGAAAAGGCCTGCGGGAATCGCGCCGCCCTTACCTGACAGCACTGCACTGGAGCAGCAACGTCAGCGTCATGTCCGACCCCCCGCTGAAGCACAAGCGGGATGACCGTTCGCAATGGCTGGTCAGTACCCTGGTGAAGCAGCTGCAGTCGGCGCGCACCAAAGCCCTGCTCATCTCGCCCTACTTCGTGCCCGGCAACGAGGGGCTGGACGGCTTTTCGACCATGAGCGAGCGCGGCGTGCAGGTTGGTGTGGTCACCAATTCACTGGCCGCCAATGACGTCGCTGCTGTCCACGGCGGCTATCGCGGTTACCGCGTCCCGCTGCTGAAGGCAGGCGTGCAGCTCTACGAGCTGAAGGCCCAGGGCCAGTCAGGCAACGGCGGGGTCTTTGGCAGCAGTGGCGCCAGCCTGCACACCAAGGCCTTTGTCATCGATGATCGCCGGGGTTTCGTTGGCTCGTTCAACCTGGACCCGCGCTCGGCGTACCTCAACACGGAGATGGGCGTGCTGTTCGATGACCCTGTGCTGGGCCGGAGATTACGGGAGGAATACCTGCGGCTGGCCGATCCTCAGCACAGCTGGTGGCTTGCACTTGGCCCCGACGACGAGCTTCGCTGGTTGGAGCGTACACCCCCACCACGCTGGGCCGACGCCGAGCCGGAGTCCACGCCGCGCCAGCGAATGCTGTCGCGGGTGATCGGCTGGCTGCCGCTGGAATCGCAGCTGTAGCGCTCATGTCCCCGCCTTGCTATGGGCATCGTGCAAGGCCTCGTCCAGGGTCTCAACGTTGCGTCCATGCAACCGCCGCCAGATGCCGCGCAGCGCGTGCGGCGGTGCCGAAGGCAGCTGCTCCAGCAGCGCCAGCATGCGTGCCTGGGTGCCGTGGCCATGCCGGCACAGCAGGCTGGCCGCCGCCGCCGCGCTGCCCAGGCGCAGGCTGTCGGCCAGCGCCCCTTCGGCGTCGGCGGCCAGTGCCTGATGCACCTGTTCGGGCAACTCCCACGCTGCGACCACACGCTGGGCCAGCGGCAATGACCACCGCTCCAGCAGGTCCAGGGCCAGCGCAGGCTCAACGGTCTCACCCCGGGTCTGCGCCTCCTGCAACAGCTGGCGCATCACCAGCGCTGCGCCCAGTCCCTGCATCAGGCCCAGCCACTGCGCGGCGAAGGCATCGCCGAATGTGACCGTGCGCGCATGGTCCGCCGCCGCGCGCGAGGCGAGCAGCGCGTGCTCCCAGATGATCGCGCTGAACTGCGTGAATACCTCGCACTGCACCTGCATCACCGGCTGCACCAGCACGGCGCTGATGATCTGGCGCACGCCTTCGGTGCCGACCAGGGTCACCGCCCGCTGCAGACTGTCCACCGGCCGTTCGTGCACCTTGTAGGCCGGGCTGTTGGCGATGCGCAGCAGGTTGCCGGTCAACACCGGGTCCTGGCCGATGATGGCGGCCATCACCCGAGCCGAGGCAACGTCGTCATTGACCGTCTGGATCAGCTGCGGCAACAGCTGCGGCCGCCGCGGCAGCTGCCGGGTCGCCCAGTCGCGGGCCCGCAGGGCCCGATCCACCGCCTCGGCCAGCGCCGACGGCCCTGGCGCGGCCGGCTCGACTGCCAGATGCGGATACAGCGCCAGGGCATGCAGGCCGCGTTGCAGGTGCGCGGCGACCTCCGCCGGCGGCAGCGCCTCGCCCTGCAGGCTGGCTGCAGCGGCGGCCACGGCCTGCCGCGGCGCCGTCGTCAGTCGCGCCGGGTCCGTGCCGGACAGCCGGGACACCCATCCCACCAGCGTTTGCCACCAGGCCGGCCTCATCCGGATCGGCCCTGTCGTTGCACTGCTGCTGCCACTGACTGCCCCTGCGCGTTCTTCACATCGGCCACCTGCCGTCGACGCTGCATCGGCCGCACTTTCATCTTCTTTAACCCGGACCGCTCGGATCTGCACGGCAGATGCCGGGGGAATGGACTAGAATGGCGCCGCGCGACCCGTCCCCCAGCCATGACGACGTCGCTTTTTTTGTTTTGGGACCCTACCGTTCATTGGCAGTTCGCTGCAGTTCGCCGCTGATCGCGCCATCGGAGACGCCATGCTATTCGAAACCCTCGCCACCACCGGCCACGAACAGGTTGTGTTCTGCCACAACCAGGATGCCGGCCTGCAGGCGATCATCGCCATCCACAACACCACCCTGGGCCCGGCCCTGGGCGGCGTGCGCATGCGCCCCTACGCCAGCACCGACGAGGCGCTGGCCGACGTGCTGCGGCTGAGCCGGACGATGACCTACAAGAATGCGCTGGCGGGCCTCAATGTCGGTGGCGGCAAGGCGGTCATCATCGGTGACCCGAAGGTGGACAAGACCGAAGTGCTGTTCCGCGCCTTCGGCCGCTACGTCGATTCGCTGGGCGGGCGCTACATCACCGCCGAGGACGTCGGCACCGACGTCAACGACATGGAAAACATCTACCTGGAAAGCCAGTTCGTGACCGGCGTGCACCAGGTCCACGGCGGCTCCGGCGACCCGGCCCCGTTCACCGCCTACGGCGCCCTGCAGGCACTGATGGCGTCGCTGCGCTTCAAGTTCGGCCACGAGGAAGTGGGCAAGACCAGCATCGCCGTGCAGGGCCTGGGCCACATCGGCATGGAACTGGTGAAGCTGCTGCGCGACCGCGGCGCCAAGCTGTACGTGACCGACCTGGACAGCAGCCTGGTCGACCGCGCGGTCAGCGATTTCGGTGCCGAGGCGGTCAAGCCGGACGAGATCCACGAGGTCAACGCCGACGTGTTCGCACCGTGCGCGCTGGAAAGCGCGATCAACGCCGACACCCTGCCGCGCATCAAGGCCAAGATCATCTGCGGCACCGCCAACAACCAGCTGTCCAGCCTGGAGATCGGCGACGAGCTGCATGCGCGCGGCATCCTCTATGCGCCCGACTATGCGGTCAACGCCGGTGGCGTGATGAACGTGTCGCTGGAGATCGACGGCTACAACCGCGAACGCGCGATGCGCCTGATCCGCAGCATCTACCACAACCTCACGCGCATCTTCGAGCTGTCCCAGCGCGAGAACATCGCGCCGCAGCGTGCGGCCGACCGCATCGCCGAAGCGCGCATCCTGTCCATCGGCAAGCTGAAGATGCCGCTGGGCCGCAGCACCCCGCGCCTGGGCAACCTGCGCGGCGGTTGATCCGTCCGCGAACGGACACAGGGGATGCCGGCCAGCGGCCGGCACTACCTGCATTTCCCGATCAGAAAGCGGCGCTGTAACGCAGCGCCACCTGGCGCAGGTCCCCACGCGGACCGAAGCGCTGGTCGTAGCCGAAGCCCAGCCGCGTGTTGCGGCTCAACCACGATTCCACCGATACGCCGAACAGGCCGCCGGAACGCGTCGGCTGCAGGCCGGCCATCGGTGCCCATGCGTCGACGCCGACGAAGCTCGCATCCGCATCAAGGCCCTGGCTGGACAACAGCTGCTGCCACTCGGCATAGCCGCGCAGCGACCAGCCGCGCCACTCACGCTCGGCGCGCACACCGGCCAGGGCCTGGCTGCGGCTGCTGATACCGCCCTGCGTGCGCAGGCCGAAGCCCAGCCCGCCCTGTTCGCTGAAGCGATCGTTGTCGACCCGCGCGTAGTCGGCGCCTACGTAGGGGGTCAGCGCTGCATGCGCCGACCCGAAGCGGTAGCCGGTCTCCACGCTGGCCATGCTGAAGCTGCCGCCGTAGCGCGCATTGACGCCGTACTGGCCGGCGCCCAGCAGCAGCTGGCGATCGATCTGGCGGGTGAACTGGCCGGCGCCCACCTGGCCCAGCGCGTAGGCACCACCACTGCTCCAGCCCGCATACAGCTGCGCCTGCGACTGCCGGTCACGCCCGCGGTCGCCGCCCCAGCTGCTGTTGCTGTAGCTGCGCAGTTCGCCGAAGGCGAAGCCGAGCACGCCGTTGCCGCCCATCGCCACGTCCTGGCCCATCATCCAGCCGCGGGTGTCGGTGCCGCTGGCCGAGAAGCTGCCCTGGCCGGCATCGCCCAGCGCGTTCTGCCAGGTGCCGCCCAGCCGCGGAGCGGCCTGGACCTGGCCGAAGCGGGCCGACAATGCACGGCGGCCCAGGTCGATGCTGTCGAACGTGGCCGCCGCGGCCAGCGCATGCGCCTTGCCGGACAGGCTGTCGAGGCTGGCCTGCAGGGCCTGGTTGCCTTCCACCCGCTGCAGCGCGGCCGCGCCATCGGCGAAGGAGGCCGAGCCGGCGCCGAGATCGAGGCGCTCGAACGCTGATTCCACCCGCAGCGCCGAGGCCAGCGCGGCGTTGGAGGCGCGCGCCACGCTGGCGGCCTGGGTGACGTTGATGCGGTCGGTGACCAGCACCACGTTGTCGCTGCCGTAGGTCAACGAACTCTGCAGCAGGGTGCCCTGCGGCAGGCTGTTGCTGACCCCGTCGAAGCGGCCGGTGACGCCCTGTCCGGCATGCAGCACGGTCTGGGTGCGGCCATCGGCGGCCACGTAGCCGCTGACGATGCTGGCCACGTGCACGTCGCCGCCCTGCAGGGTGGCCGTGCCGGTGATCTCCAATGGGTTGGAACCCAGCGAAATGCTCAGCCGCGCGCCGGCACGATGCAGGTAGTTGCCCTCGATGGTGGCGCTGGTATTGGCATTGCGCAGGATGACGGTGGCGCCGTTGTCGACGTTGCCGCGGATCCGGCTGGTGCCGGTCATGAACTGCAGCGCGGCGCCCTCGGGCACGCCGGCCTGCGGCACCACCACCACGCTGGAGGTGATCGACGCGCCATCGCGCAACGCCAGCGTGCCCTGCTCGATGCGGGTTTCGCCGGTGTAGGTGTTGGTGCCCGACAGCCCCAGCGCGCCGACGCCCTGCTTGACCAGGCCACCGCTGCCGCTGATGTCGTTGCTCCAGACCGAATCCAGGCCGGTCTGCGAGACGTTGACCACGGCATTGCCCCAGTCGAACTTCGCCGGCCCGTTGATGGCCTTGGCGATGTTCAGCAGGCCATAGCCGAAGGTGCTGTCCACGCCGGGCGCGCCGAGGTCGGTGGCGGTGCCGAGCAGGGTCTGCCGCACCAGGTCATTGCTGAAGTACGGGTATTTCTGCCAGACCACGGCCGCCGCACCGGACACCAGCGGCGCGGCGAACGAGGTGCCGTAGTTCCACAGCAGGGTGGAGCCGGTGGGGTAATTCGGATTGACGAAGATCGCCGCACCGGGTGCCGCCAGGCAGTAGCTGGCCGCCACGCCGCAGGCGTTGGCATAGCCGGCCAGCTTGCTGGGGTCGGTGGAATCGACCGCGGTCACCGCCAGCCAGCCACGCTCCAGGTCGGCGGCCGGGCGCGAATTGTTCGGGCCGACCTGGCTGGGCAACGCCGCCATGTCCGACGGGTTGGCCTTGGATTCATTGCCGGTGGCGAACACCACCAGGCCGTTGTTGCCGATGATGAAGGGGCGGTACTCGGCCGCGATCGGGGCGGTGGCCGCGGCATTGGTCCAGTACAGCCCGCCCCATGAGTTGTTCATGATCTTCACGCCCTGGTTGATCAGGTCCTGGTGGACCCCCGCCAGGCCAAGCGCGCCATCGACCTCGTTGCCGTTGCCCGACCCGTCGTCGGCGGGACGCGTGTCGGAAATGATCCGCGCGGAGACGATCTGCGCGTTCGGCGCGATGCCTCCCGGCCACGACCCGAAGGCCTTGCCCGCCGCCAGTTCAGCCACCGCCGTACCGTGGCCGACCACGTCATCGTTGTTGAGGTTGTTGCTGCGCGGATCCACGTAGCTGTAGTTGGCCAGCACCCGCCCGCTCAGGGTGGGATGGTTGCGCTGCACGCCCGAATCGACGATGCCGATGCGCACGCCGCTGCCATCCAGCCCCGCGCTGCGCGCTGCGTCGGCCTTGGTGATGGACAGGTGCGCGTTGATCGCCGGTTCGGCCGGCTGGGTGGGCGTGGTCGGCGGAGGCGTGGTGGGCGGCGGCGGGGTGGTCGGTGGGGGATCGACGCGCACGTTGCTGCCGCCGCCTCCGCCGCCACATGCCGTCAATGCAACCACCAATGCCGATCCCAGGACCGACCGTGCCATCGTCTTGCGTTCCATCGATTCCTTCCCATGAACGTTGGCCTGCCAAGCTCCCTGCAGGCATCAAGGGCTGCCCGGCGGCAGCCATCGCCGACCCTCTATACTTGGGCCGACCCCCACGCAGTCTGCCGGGAAACAGCGCTGCATCCAACAGCCGCCGTCTCCTTTCCGAACATTGCTTACGCATCAACGAGATTGCCATGTCCAACATCGTCATCGCCGCCGCCAAGCGCACCGCCATCGGCTCCTTCCTCGGCCAGTTCAACGGCGTGCCCACCCCGACCCTCGGCGCGGCCGCCATCGCCGCTGCCCTTGAACAGTCCGGGGTTCCGGCCAGCGACGTCTCCGAGGTCCTGATGGGCTGCGTGCTGCCGGCCAACCTCGGCCAGGCCCCGGCCCGCCAGGCCGCCATCGCCGCGGGCATCCCGCTGTCGGCCGGTGCCACCACGCTGAACAAGGTGTGCGGCTCGGGCATGAAGACCATCATGCTCGGCCATGACCTGATCAAGGCCGGTTCGGCCACGGTCGTGGTCGCCGGCGGCATGGAATCGATGTCCAACGCCCCGCACATGCTGCCCAATTCGCGCACCGGCAACCGCTTCGGCAACTTCCAGGCGGTGGACCACATGGCCCACGACGGCCTGGTCAACGCCTACGACGGCAAGGCCATGGGTGAGTTCGCCGAATGCGCGGTGGACAAGTACCAGTTCACCCGCGAGGAACAGGACGCCTACGCCATCGAATCGGTGCGCCGTGCCCAGGCCGCGCAGGCCAATGGCGCATTCGCCGACGAGATCGTCGCGGTGAAGGTCGCCACCCGCAAGGGTGAGGTCGAGTTCGCCACCGACGAGCAGCCGGGCCGTTCGGACATCGCCAAGATCCCGACCCTGCGCCCCGCATTCAAGAAGGACGGCAGCGTCACCGCCGCCAGCTCGTCCAGCATTTCCGACGGCGCCGCCGCGGTGGTGCTGCTGACCGAGGAAGATGCCACTGCGCGCGGCATCACCCCGCTGGCGCGCATCGTCGGCCACGCCACCCATTCGCAGGAACCGGAGTGGTTCACCACCGCCCCGATCGGCGCGATCCACAGCCTGCTGCAGAAGACCGGCTGGACCCTGGACCAGGTGGACCTGTTCGAGATCAACGAAGCCTTCGCCGTCGTCGCCATGGCGCCGATGCGTGAACTGGGCATCCCGCATGCGAAGATCAACGTGAATGGCGGTGCCTGCGCGCTGGGCCATCCGATCGGTGCGTCCGGTGCGCGTCTGGTGGTAACCCTGGTCAACGCCTTGCGCACGCACGGCGGCAAGCGCGGCATTGCCACGCTGTGCATCGGTGGTGGCGAAGCAACGGCCATCGCCATCGAATTGATCTAAAAGGGATTAACGCTGATTTCGCAAAAATGAATGCGGGATCGCTTGACAGCCAAACGTGGCTTGTCATCATGTTGTCGGCGCGCAGTTGCGCGTTGCCTAATTCAACGACGAGGATTCACACAATGAGCATCAACAAGCTGCTGGTCGCTATGTCCCTGGCCCTGGCCCTGGCCGCCTGCTCGAAGCAGGAAGCTGCCCAGGACGCCGCTGCATCGGCCAACGAAGCCGCCACCGAAGCCCAGGCTGCTGCCGACCAGGCCGCTGCTGCTGGCACCCAGACCGCCGACGCTGCCCAGCAGGCTGCTGACACCGCCGCCACCGCTGCCGACGCTGCGACCGACGCTGCTGCCCAGACCGCTGGCGCCGCCACCGACGCTGCTGCTGACCAGGCCAAGGACGCTGCCAAGGCTGCTGAGAACACCGCCGAGCAGGCCAAGGACGCTGCTGAAGAAGCCAAGAAGTAATCACTTCTTTCTTCATGCTGTTCTGGAAAAGCCGCTGGTTCGCCAGCGGCTTTTTCTTTGCCTGAAGGGCGCCGCCGCACCACCACCGGACCTTCACGACGGCATGAATAGGCTGGCGTCCCCATCCATTGCAGCACTGGAGACCGCCATGAAGACCCGTCCGCTGACCACCGCCCTGCTGGCCGCCTCCCTGCTGCTGGCCCTGGCCGCCTGCAAGGGCCCGGAGGCCGAACAGGCCAAGCAGGACGCTGCACAGGCCGCCGACAGCGCTGGCGCCGCCGCCCGCGAAGCCGTGGACAAGGCCGCCGCCGCCACCCGCGAGGCTGCCGACAAGACTGCCGAAGCATCCGAGCACGCCGCCGCCGACACCCAGCAGGCGCTGGACAATGCCGCCGACGCGACCGCCAATGCCGCCGACCAGGCCAAGGCCGCCGCCACCGATGCCGCCGCCCACGCCAGCGACGCCACCGCGACCGCCGCGCAGAAGGTCGCCGACAAGGCCCGCGACGTCGCCGCCGACGCCAAGGCCAACGCCGCCAAGGAAGAAGCCAAGCACTGACCCACGGCTGCGCTCGCCGGGCATGGCCCGGCGCTACCGGGCATTAACGCTCGCCGGGCATGGCCCGGCG
>JAFAFD010000230.1 GCA_023423675.1 Pseudomonadota bacterium
GCCGCTGGCCGGCTCGACCATGACAGCGAGGGCCTGCTGCTGCTGACCGACAACGGCACGCTGGCGCACAAGCTGACCGACCCGAAGCACAAGGCCGACAAGACCTACTGGGTGCAGGTGGAAGGCACGCCCAGCGATGAGCAGCTGCAGCAGCTGCGCGACGGCGTAGTCCTGAACGATGGGCCGACGTTACCGGCGAAGATCGAGCGCCTCGATCCGGCGCCGGAGCTGTGGCTGCGCGATCCGCCGGTGCGTTTCCGCAAGACCGTGCCGGACAGCTGGCTGGCGATCACGATCCGCGAAGGCCGCAACCGCCAGGTGCGGCGGATGACCGCGGCGGTGAACCTGCCGACCCTGCGCCTGGTGCGCGTGGCGATGGGCGCGTACCGGCTGGACGACCTGCAGCCGGGGCAGTGGCGGCAGATCGGCTGAAACGAAAAGGGCCGGAGCCCTTCCTTGCGGAAGGGATCCGACCCATGATCGGGGTCAGACCCCTTCCGCAGGAAGGACTCTGACCCCTGATGGGGATCAGGTATCGCTGCCGATATCGCTGTGCTCGTCCACCACGGTGTCGTTGCGGCGGTCACGCGCATGGATGCGCTGCGCCTGGCCATTGACCACATGGCCGTTGGCCGCCTTCTTCTTCTGCTGCTTGCGGTACAGCGCGTAGCCCAGCAGGCCCACGCCCACGGCAGCGGCAGCGATGGTCACCGCCGGATTCCGGCGCGCGAACATGGTGGCCACCTTGCCGCCGGTCTTCTCTGCGCCCTGTGCGGCGCCGGTCTTGATCGAGTCACTGGCCTGCGGGCCCAGATGGCGCAGGCTGCCGCCGGCACTCTTCAGGCCGTCGCCGGCACTGTGGGCCAGGTCCAGGGCGCGCTCCAGGGCGCGGTCGGTGATTACGGTCAGCTTGCTCATGCGGGGGTCCTTTGCCTCGGGTCGAAGTCCAGTGTGTCGTGCTGCCTGTAAACGGTATGTCAGGCAGGCGGGCATGCGCCTTGACGCTACCGCAGCCGTTCAGCAACAGGAAGGGTGGGGTCGGATCCCTTTCCCGTGGGAAAGGGCTCTGACCCCGCTGCGCGCCCAGAGGGTCACAGCCCTTTGCTTTGCAAAGGGATCCGACCCCCATCACTCAGGTGCCGCGCGGTTTGGCGCGGTGGGTCGCGGTGGCCGTCCACGGGTCGTCCGGCCACGGATGGCGCGGGTAGCGGCCCTTCATTTCCTTCTTCACCTCGGCATAGGTGTTTTCCCAGAAGTTGCGCAGGTCCTGGGTGACCTGCAGCGGGCGGCCGCCCGGCGACAGCAGGTGCAGGGTCAGCGGCACGCGGCCATCGGCGATGCGCGGGGTGTCGGCCAGGCCGAACAGCTCCTGCAGCTTCACCGCCAGCACCGGCGGCAGCGGTTCACCGCTCTCGCTGTCCAGCGCGTAGCTGATCGGTCGTTCCAGCCCCGAGGGCACGGTGATGCGGGTCGGCGCATGGCGCTCCACCAGCTGCCGCTGCGACCATTCCAGCGGCGACTTCAGCGCTTCACCGAAGCTGCTCTCGTCCAAGGCATCCAGCCGCGTCTTGCCGGCGAACGCCGGCTGCAGCCACTGCGCGCGGGTGGCCAGCAGGGCGGCGTCGCTGCAATCGGGCAGGCCGAGTTCGGGCATCCAGCGGCGCAGTGATTCCGCCCGCGCCTGCCATTGGCGCAGGCCTTCGGTCCACGGCAGCGCGGACAGGCCGAGCTCGGCCACCGCATCGGTCAGCGCCTGCGCGGCATGCTGCGGGTCGACGCGGCCGGCGGAGCGACTGTCCAGCACGATGCGGTCGAAGCGCGTCTCGCGCAGGGCCACCAGGGCGCGGCGCTCGCTGTCCCAGCGCACGGCATCCTCGGTGACGAAGCGCTGCGGCCATGCCGTGCGCAACGCGTTTTCATCCACCGGCGCGGCGCGCAGCAGCAGGGCATCACGTGCCTCATAGCGCAGCTCGCTGATCACCAGCCACGGCTCGCCGCGCAGGTCGCTCAGTTCATGCAGGCGCGCGCTGCGGCCGTTGGCCAGCAGGTAGCGCAGCGGATCGCTGGGGTGCTGGAAACCGATGCGGTCGGGGAAGGCGTGGGCCAGCAGATCACCCAGCTCATGCGCTTCGATGCTGCTGGGAGGCGTCGCCTCGCAGCGCAGGCGACGCCGCCACTGCTTGGCGGCCGCGTCGATGGCGGCGAGGCCGCTGCGGTTGGCATCGGACGGCGCGCGACCGTTGCGGAACGCCGCCAGCGCACGCCAGCGAGCAGCCAGCGCATCACCGCTCTGGCGCAGCGGATCGCGTGCTTCCAGCAGCGCGGCCAGATCGGCAGCCAGCGCCTGAGCGCGCGCGTCGGGCGCGGCCAGCAGCATCGCCGCCATGCGCGGGTGCGTGCCCAGCGCCAGTACGCGGCGACCGAGTGCGGTGATCGCGCCGGTGTCCGACAGTGCGCCCAGGCGCTGCAGCAGTTCGCGTGCGGCGGCCATCGGGCCGGACGGCGGTGGATCGAGGAAACGCAGGTCGCTGCTGCCCCAGGCCGCCAGTTCCAGTGCCAGCCCGGCCAGTTCCACCTGGTCGATCTCGGCGCGGCGCTGCGGCTCCAGCCGCTGCGACTGCGGCCAAAGCCGCCACGCCACGCCCTCGGCCACGCGTCCGGCACGACCGGCGCGCTGGTCGGCCGACGCCTGCGCGATGGCCACCACGTCCAGCCGGGTGAAGCCGCTGTTGGGGTCGTAGCGCGGCTCGCGCGCCTGGCCGCTGTCGATCACCACGCGCACACCGGGCAGGGTCACCGAAGATTCGGCCACGTTGGTGGCCAGCACCACGCGGCGGCGGCCATCGCTGGCGACCTGCAGCACGCGTGCCTGCTGTTCCACCGGCAGCTCGCCGTGCAGCGCCAGCACCTCGACGCTGCCGTCCAGCGATTCCTGCAGGCCCGCCTGCACGCGCGCGATCTCGCGCTGGCCGGGGAGGAACACGAGCAGGTCGCCGGGATGCTCGGCCAGGGCCTGCTGCACCGCGCGGCGCACCTGCAGTTCCAGTGCCTCATCGCGGCGCGCCGGGAAATGGCTGACCGCCACCGGATAGCTGCGGCCCTCGCTGCTCAGGCGCGGCGCATCGAGGAAGCGGGCAAGCCGCTCGCCATCCAGCGTGGCCGACATCACCACCAGCCGCAGGTCGTCGCGCAGCTGCGCCTGCACGTCCAGCGCCAGCGCCAGGCCGAGGTCGCCACTGAGGTGGCGCTCATGGAATTCATCGAACAGGATCGCGCCGACCGTTTCCAGCATCGGGTCATCCTGCAGCATGCGGGTCAGGATGCCCTCGGTGACGACCTCGATGCGGGTGCGCGCCGAGACCTTGTTCTCGAAGCGGATGCGGTAGCCGACGGTGCCACCCACCTCTTCGCCCAGCTGCCGCGCCATGAACAACGCGGCGCTGCGCGCGGCCACACGGCGCGGCTCCAGCAGGATGATCTTCCGCCCCTGCAGCCACGGTGCATCGAGCAGGGCCAGCGGCACCTGGGTGGTCTTGCCGGCGCCGGGTGGCGCTTCCAGCACCAATCGAGAGTGCTGTCGAAGTACGTCCAGGACCTGCGGAATCAGCGCGGAGATCGGGAAAACAGGCGGTTTCATGTTCCAAGGATAAGCGTCCTGGCGCCGACGTGGCTTGATCCCGCAAGATCGGGGTGTTCTGGTAACGCGCCCTGCCTCCGGCCTGCCCATGCGTCCCAGCCTCCTGCTTGCCTCACTCCTGCTGCTGCCTACGTGCATCAGTGCCAGCGCCGCGCCGTCCGACACAGCCCACCCGATGGCGCGCCTGCTGGGTGCGGACGTTCAGCAGCGCTACCTGCCGCAGGGCATGAGCGATGAACTGTCGATCCGGCGTGCCTATGAACAGGGCATTCTGCGTTCGCCGGACGTTCCTTCGCTGGAACTCTCCGGCGACCAGGCTTTCATCTTCTTCGCCCAGTTCGCGCGCAGCAGGATGGGACCGACCTTCAATACCTTGACTGTGTGCCACAATCCAGACGGCTTCCGGCTGTTGGTCGGAGGTGGATCGCGCCAGTCCTGCGCAGCACGCCCCGACGCGGGGATGCGGTTCATCCGCCAACGAAATGGCGACCTGGTGTGCGAGCCCTGCGCTGCGCTCAACTTGCCGGAGCGCTGGGAGCGCCACGACCGCCAAACGCATTGACCCGCCGAATCACCGCCGAGGCGGGGGCTACAATGTGCACGAATACTGTCCAGCAGCCCCCCATGCATCTGATCGATATCGGCGCCAACCTGACCCACGACTCCTTCGACCGTGACCGCGATGCCGTCCTGGACCGCGCACGGCAGGCCGGCGTGGTGCAGATGGTCATCACCGGCGCCAGCCGCGAGCACTCGCCGCTAGCCGTGCAGCTGGCCCAGCAGCATCCGGGTTTCCTGTACGCCACCGCCGGCGTGCACCCGCACCACGCGGTGGAATACACCGAGGAATGCGACGCCGAAATGCGCGCGCTGCATGCGCACCCGGAAGTAGTGGCGGTGGGCGAGTGCGGGCTGGATTACTTCCGTGATTTCTCGCCGCGCCCGGCCCAGCACCGCGCGTTCGAGCGCCAGCTGCAGCTGGCCGCGGACAATGGCAAGCCGCTGTTCCTGCACCAGCGCGATGCGCATGCCGATTTCATGGCGCAGATGAAGAACTTCGAAGGCCGCCTCGGCCCGGCGGTGGTGCATTGCTTCACCGGCGAACGTGACGAGCTGTTCGATTACCTGGACCAGGACTGGTACATCGGCATCACCGGCTGGCTGTGCGACGAGCGCCGTGGCGCGCACCTGCGCGAACTGGTGAAGAACATCCCGGCCAACCGCCTGATGATCGAGACCGACGCGCCGTACCTGCTGCCGCGTACGCTGAAGCCGATGCCGAAGGACCGCCGCAACGAGCCGATGTTCCTCTCGCACATCGTCGAGGAACTGGCCCGCGACCGTGACGAAGACGTGGCCGTGACCGCGGCCAATGCCACCGCAGCGACCCGAACGTTCTTCCGCCTGCCCGACGCAGGCTGATCCTGTCGTTTACATCCGTCGCGCTGCGCGCAGGGTGGTAGTGCCGGCCGCTGGCC
>JAFAFD010000240.1 GCA_023423675.1 Pseudomonadota bacterium
CCGGGACAGTGTCCGCCGGGCATGGCCCGGCGCTACCGTGGACCGCGAATTTGCGCGACCACACGCCAGCCCTGCGCGGCATCGGCAATCTCGCCGCTGCCCTGCACATCACCCACGCGCAGCAGCAGGCCCTGCGCGTTGGGCAGGTCCTTCTGCTCGGGGAACCAGCGGCGATCCGCGGCCACCACGATCAGCAGGCCTTCGTCATCGCCCATCGGCGCGAACTGCGGCGACGGCGGGCTAAGCGGCTGCAGCCCGAAACGCGCGCTGGCCTCCGCACGTACCGCGTCCACATCCGCACTCGGCAGGCCCACTTCACTCAGGCAGGTCAGTTCGCTGCCGTGGAACGCACCGACACGCGTGCCGGCGGGCAGGCGCTTGCGGCCGATCAGTTCCAGGATCAGTCCATCCGGCCCGGTGAAATACACCGACTGCGACTGCCAGTTGCTTTCCAGCGCGAAGTAGTCGATGCCTTCGGGATTGCGCTGCAGCGGCACGCGTTCGCGCAGCCATGTCATGGCCTCGTTGAAGCGGTTGTCGGGCACATTGAAGGCCAGGTGCACGCCGCCCAGCGGCTGTCCATTCGCCGCCTGCAGCTCGATCGTGCTCCAGCCGATATGCACGTGGTTGCCGACCACGCGCAGCTGCAGGACGTCGTGGAACCAGGCGGCGACGGTACCCACGTCGGATACCGGCAGGGTAAGGTGTAGCAGGCGCATGAGGCGGTCTCCTTGCGTGCGCGATGCTTCGATTCTACTGCAAGGGACTGGTACCGCCCTGGCAGGTGCCAACCTTGGTTGGCACGCTCTCCCGCAAGCTGCCCAGTGGCGCAAGCTCGCTTCTACCTCAGCGCTCGGCCGAAGAACCTGACGGCCTCCGCTTCAACCTCACGGTGGGTGCGCGAGCGGGGAACCGTGCCGCTGCACAACGGCCCGATCCTCTGTTCGCCCAGCGACGTACACGTGGCCAGAAAATCATAGTGGCCCACGCCCGCAATGCGCAGCAGCGTCGCGCCAGGTACCTGCGCCGCTAGTATCTCGCCGTTGGTGGCCGGCGGAGCCACTGCATCGCCATCGCCAAGCACAACGGATACCGGTTGCCGCAGCGCTTGCAGCTGCGCGGGCGGGAACGCCTGCACGATGGCCGGCGCCAGCAGATAGACGGCACGCACGCCTTTGATCGCGCGCGACTGATCAGCCGACGCCATGTACGGCTGCAGCTGCGGGGATGCAGCTGCCTGCTGCCGCGCCTGCAGTGTATGCGTCGGGGCTTCCTGCTGCGGACGGCACACGCCGTCGTCCGGATGGCCCGTGCAGAAATCCCACAGACGCTGCAGCTCGGGCCGCGCACCGGCGGCAAGCAGGGCGGTGTAACCCCCGGCCGAGAAGCCGACGACGCCCAGGCGCTGTGCGTCCACATGCGGGCCCAGGCGAGGATCCGCCTGCACCGCCGCCAGCGCGGCCTGCAGATCGTCAGCGCGCAACCAGGCCAGCATGCTGCCGGCCAGCGTCAGTTCGTCGGCACCGTTGTTGCCGGGATGGTCCACCGCAATCACCAGATAGCCTGCGCGTGCCAGTGCCGTGCCCAGCCATCCCATCATCCGCGCGCTGCCACCGTTGCCGTGCGAGAGCAGCAGCGTGGGCAGCCGATCACCGGCGATGGGCGCGCCGATGGCGGATCTGCCCACGTCAAACAACGGGGCCTCCGGCGCGCCAATGATCAGCGGTGTCTCGTTGCTGGATGCGGGTGCGGGGTACCACACCGTGAAGCGCAGCGTGTCGCGTTGCTGAGCATCACGCACCCGTGCACTGGGCAGCGCGGTGGTGCCGTGCTGTTCACCCGCCTTCCATTCCTGCGCCAGCGCGGCCGGCGAGAAAACGCTGCACAACAGCGCCAACAGCATTCCCTTCATCTGCATTGCCTGTGTCCTTTCAGTGGGATCGTTCGGTGACCGGCAGCCAGATCTCCATGCCGCCATGGCCGCTGTGCTCATCGAAGCGCGCGTCGTAGCGCTCCAGTTCGGGGGCGTTGGCCAGATCCAGCCCGGCCGAGGGCAGGTAGGTGTCCAGCAGCCAGAACCACGTTGAGCGGATGGCTGAGATGTGCCCGCCGTGCCACGCCACCAGATAGCGCTGCGCCGGCACCCGCACGCGCTGCCAGCCCGCGGGTACGGATGGTAGCGTGCCGGCCGGAAGTGCGGCCACGTAGTCGAAGCCGCCGTCATCATCGTGGTTGCAGCACACGCCGAAACTGACCGGCACCGGCGATGGCCACGCACGGTTCAGTCGCGCCCATTGGCTGGGGATGGCCCCGCTGCCCTCGCGCCCATGGCGTTGGCCGATGCCCGCCAGATCCAGCGCAGGCGCGTCCAGCAGGCGTGGTGCTTCGGTGCAGGGTGAGGGCGCATCGTCCAGCCGCAGGGCGTGTACCAGTGGTAGTTCGTCCAGGCCGTTGTCGCGCACCCGTTCGGGGGTCTGCCCGAACTGCTCGCAGAACGCGCGGGTGAATGCCGCATGGGTGGAATAGCCGGCTTCCAGGGCGACCGGCAGGATGTCCGTCGCGCCGGCGGCCAGTTGCTGGGCCGCAGCGGTCAGGCGCCGCCCGCGCAGGTAGCGCACGACCGAGGTGCCGGTGCGTGCCTGGAACAGGCGCGACAGATGGAAGGGCGAAACGCCGGCAGCCGCTGCGATATCAGCCAATGCCAGCGGCAGCGCGGCGTGCGTCTCGATGTACCACAGTGCCTGGCTTGCCGCGCTCATTGCGCCCCCCGGTTGCATGAGTGGGAGCGTAGCGGAAGACCGCAGACGGTGTTTAGCAGTTCTTGCGCCTTCTGGGCTTCCCTCGCCTGCCGGTTGAGATGAAAATGAAACCCCCTCAAGACGCAAGGACGCACATCGTGAAAGAGATCTCCTCTCTCTGCAGGCGCGCGGGCAGGGCGGCGTGACGGGACTCTGGGTCGCCTGCATCGTGCTGTCTGTGCTGCCGCTGATCCTGCTGCCGGTGCTGTGGCGCCGCGCTCGCCGCTGGCAAGGGAACCGCTGGGTATTCAGGGCCCTGTTCGCGCTGCAGCTCGCCCTGTTGTCGCCCACGCTGCTGTTGGCGCAGCATGTGGCCCTGCCGGTGCCCTCCATCGCGGCGCTGACGGTGGTCCTGGTGAATCTTCCAGGGCAGGAGCGTGTATTCATTGACGTGTGGGCCTTCGGCAGCGATTACGCCGCACTCCTGACGACCCCGTTCCTCCTGGTCCTTGCCATCGCACTGTTCCTGCCGTGGCCAAGACTGCCGCAGCAGCGCGGTGCCTGATCGGTTGCTTCAGTGTGCGTCTTCACTGCGCACGCTCGTGCAGCCGCGCTACCCTGCGGCCATGGAGATTCCTGCAACGACCGTGGCGCCGGACGTGCTGGCCCGCGATGAAGGCTACTGGGCCGCCGTGGCCAGTCACTTCGACATCACCGAGGAAGTGAACCATCTGGAAAACGGCTACTGGGGCGCGATGGGCCGTGAGACCCTGGCCAGCTACCAGCGGCACACCGCCGAGGTGAACCGTGGCAATGCCTGGTACGGGCGCCACACGTTCCCCGCCGAGTACATGGCCGTGCACCGCCAGGTGGCCGACATGCTGGGCGTGGGCGCCGACGAGATCGCGCTGACCCGTGGCGCCACCGAGGCGATGCTGGCCCTGATCGGCGGCTACAACCGCCTCGCGCCGGGCGACCAGGTGCTGTACGCCGACGTGGACTACGACAGCATGATCGGTGCCATGCACTGGCTGCAGCAGCGCCGTGGCGTGCAGGTCGAGCGCATCGCCCTGCCGGCCGTGCCCGACCGCGCGCAGATCCTGCAGGCCTACGATGCCGCTTTCGCACGGCTGCCGAAGCTGAAGCTGGTGCTGCTGACCCAGGTCAGCCACCGCCACGGCCTGGTGCTGCCGGTAGCCGAGATTGCCGAACGTGCGCGTGCACGCGGTATCGATGTGATTGTTGATGCCGCCCATGGCTTCGGCCAGATCGCCTTCGCGGTGCCTGACCTGAAGGCCGATTTCGTGGGCATCAACCTGCACAAGTGGATCGGCGCGCCGGTGGGCGTGGGTGCGATGTACGTGCGCAAGGGCCGCGTGGCCGACCTCGACCCGTACATGGGTGAGACCGATGATGGGCGCGTGGGCAGCCGCGTGCATACCGGCACAGTGAATTTCGCCGCGTACCTGGCGTTGCCCGAAGCGATTGCGCTGCACCAGCGCATCGGCTCGGCCAACAAGAAGGCACGCCTGCGCTACCTGCGCGAGCGCTGGACGGTGCCCGCGCGGCAGATGGCGCACCTGGAAGTGCTGTCCTCGCCGGACCCGGCACTGGCCAGCGCACTGGCCAGCTTTCGCCTGCGCGGCCGCACCAGCGTGGCCGACAACATGGCCCTGCAGAAGCGGCTGCTGGATGAGCACCGCGTGTTCACCACGCACCGCGATGGCCTGGAATCGGGCGCCTGCGTGCGGGTCACACCCTCGGTGTTTACCCGGCCCCAGCAGATGGACGCGCTGGTAAAGGCTTTGGCGGCGTTCGGGTAGTGCCGGCCGCTGGCCGGCAGCCTCATGATC
>JAFAFD010000323.1 GCA_023423675.1 Pseudomonadota bacterium
ATCCCCCCGCCCCCCCCGGGGCCCCCCGCTTCCGGACGCGGCGCGGGTTTTGGACTGGTCGCGAAGGGCAGTCGACCAACGGTCGACTCTACCCCGTCACTTCGGCAACGCGTACGCCATCACGTAATCGCCCTTCGGCGTTTCCATGAAGTGGTGCCCGGCCGCGACGATCACCACGTACTGGCGGCCGTCCTGCTCGTACACCATCGGGTTGGCCTGGCCACCGGCCGGCAGCTTGACGTGCCACAACTCCTTGCCGGTCTTCAGGTCGATCGCGCGCAGCAGATCGTCGGTGGCGGCGGCGATGAAGATCAGGCCACTGGCAGTCACCACCGCACCACCGTTGTTGGGCGTGCCAATCTCGATCGGCAGGCCGGAGCGGATGCCGAACGGGCCATTGCCGCGGGCGCTGCCGAACGGGCGGTCCCACAGCAACTTGCCGGTGCGCAGATCGACCGCGCGGATGCCACCGTAGGGCGGCTGCTTGCACAGCAGGCCGGTGAACGGCAGGCGCCAGCCAGCGTTGACGTCGATGGCGTACGGCGTGCCCACCTGCGGATCACCGGCACCTTCGGCACCGCCCTTGTCGTGGGTGATCTCCTCGCGCGGCCGCCAGCCCTTTCGATCAGCTTCCGCGCGCGGCACCAGCCGGTTGTAATTGGGCATGTCGTTGTAGTTGGCCACGATCACGCCGCGACGCGTATCGATGGCCACGCTGCCCCAGTCCGAACCGCCGTTGTAGCCGGGGTATTCAATTGAATGGTGGTCAGCGCTCGGCGGCGTGTAGAAGCCCTCGTAATGCGCCTCGCGGAACTGGATGCGGCACACCAGCTGATCAATCGGAGTGATGCCCCACATGTCCTGCTCGGTCAGGTCGTTCTTGCGGCGCAGCGTGTGGTACAGCGAGAACAGCTGGGTGGGCGAGCGCTGCTCCGGTTCGGCGCCGCCGGTAGGTACCTTGCGCTCTTCGGCCGGGGTCAACAGCTGGCCCGTGCGCCGGTCGAGGATGTACATGTCGCCCTGCTTGGTCGGCAGCAGGATGGCCGGCACCTTGCCCTGCGCGGTCGGGTAGTCGATCAGGCTGGCCTGCGAGCCCATGTCGTAGTCCCAGACATCCTTGCGCACGGCCTGGAAATGCCAGGCCGGCTTGCCGGTGGTCACGTCGATGGCCACCAGCGAGGTCGCGTACTTGTTCTGGTTCTCGGTGCGCGAGCCGCTCCAGTAATCGCCCGCGGAATTACCCATCGGCAGGTAGACAAGGCCCAGCTTTTCGTCGCCGGTGGCGGTGGTCCACATGTTCGGCGTACCGCGCGTGTATTCCTTGCCCTGTGCCGGCAGGCCGGTCAGTTCCGGCTGGTCCATGTCCCAGGCCCAGCGCAGCTTGCCGGTCACTGCGTCATAGGCCTGGATGACGCCCGAGGGTGCATCGCGGCGCTGGCCGTCCAGTACCTGGTGGCCGGTGACGATGACGCCGCGCACGATGGCCGGCGGCGAGGTGATGGAGACGTAGCCCGGCGGCGTCTTGCCCATGCCCAGGGTGATGTCGACCTGGCCGTTGTTGCCGAAGTTGGCGCAGGGCTTTCCGCTGTCAGCGTCCACCGCGAAGATGCGGCCGTCCAGGGTGCCTTCGATGATGCGCGCGGTGCAGGCCGGGCGGTTGCCGGGCACGCTGGCCGCGCCCGGGGTCGGCGGCGGCGCAGGCAGTGCCAGGTCGGCGGCCGCGTCAGCCAGCGCGGCATCGGCTACGGCGGCGCCACTGGGCTGCTCGTAGTAGGACACCCCGCGGCAGGCGGCAGTGTAGGGAATCGAATCGTCCTTCACCTTCGGATTGAAACGCCAGATTTCCTTGCCGGTGCTGGCGTCGAGCGCGATCAGCTGGTTGCGCGCGGTGCACAGATACAGGCGGTTGCCGATCTTCAACGGCGTGGTTTCCGCGCCCCAGCGGTTTTCCGGCAGGTCGCCGGTGCGGAACTGCCACGCCGGCTGCAGCGTGGCCACGTTGTCCGGGGTGATCTGCTGCAGCGGCGAGAAGCGCGTCGCAGCGTTGTTGCGGCCCCACGCGGCCCAGTCACCGTCGGCCGGGCGGTCCGAGGGCTGCAGGCCGGTGGTGTCCTCGGTGGGATCGATGCCGGTCGACGCCGCCGCGTCCGGGAACGGCTGGTCGCCGCGCACTTCGCCGTGCGGCACGAAGGCCAGCGCGAAGGCGGCCACGAAGACCAGCATCAACACGCCTGCAACACCACGCGACGCGCGACGCGAAAAAGGCTGCTGCAGCGTCGGCGCCAGCAGCGCCATCACAATTGCCAGCGCGGTCACCAGGCCCAGCCGTGGCACCCAGCGCCAGTAGGTGCTGCCCGATTCCCACCACGTCCACAGCAGCGTGCCGATGAAGATGGCGGCGAACAGCAGCGCGGCGCTGCGGCGGTTGCCCCACAGCAGCACGCCGCTGACCAGCATGGCGATGCCGGCGATGGCGTAGTACCAGGAACCGCCCAGCGTGAGCAGCCAGACGCCGAGGCCACCGATCACCGCGCCGAGCAGGATCAGCAGCAGGGACAGAACGGTGGCTACCGGGTGCCGGCGACGCGGCGGGAGGGTGAGGCCATCGGGCGGAACAGCGGTGGGGGCAGCAGGCATTTCTGGCTCCAGGGCGCGACCGGAGGGTCGGTTGGACGGGGGATTCCACCGCGGACGGCGTCGTCCGCTGGTTCACCCACCGTTATCCGCCCCTGCCTGTGAAATGCATGCGTTTTTTGCGGGCGGCGACGCTTGTGGCGCGTTCTGGCCAGATCCCGCAAACAACGACGCCGGCACAAGGCCGGCGTTGTCGGGTACCTCTCATCGCGGCAGGATCACTCCTGCGCGGCATCCTCGCTGCTGGCAGCAGCCGGTGCGCCGTCGGTCGCGGCCGGGGCGGCGGCTGCCACCTCGTCCTCGTCCTCGTCGATCGAGGCATCCATGCGCTCCACCGCCTGCAGCTTCTCGTCCTTGGACAGGCGGATCAGGGTGACGCCCTGGGTGTTGCGGCCGACGCGGCTGATTTCAGAGCCACGGGTACGCACCAGGGTGCCGCCGTCGGAGATCAGCAGGACCTCGTCATCCGAACCCATCAGCACCGCGGCGACCAGCTTGCCGTTGCGCTCGGTGGTCTGGATGCCGATCACGCCCTGGGTGCCACGACCCTTGCGCGGGTAGTCCGGCAGCGGCGTGCGCTTGCCGTAGCCGTTTTCGGTGGCGGTGAGGATGTAACGCAGGCTGGCGTCGTCGGCGCCGTCGATCACCGCATCGCCATTGGCTGCGATTTCCTCGACACTGTTGTCGTCCTCGTTCTCGTCCTCGCTGCCGCCGGCACTCTCGGCCACGATCAGGCTGACCACTTCCTCGCCGGCCGGCATCTTGATGCCGCGCACGCCAGTGGCGGTACGGCCCATCGAGCGGACCTTGTCCTCGCCGAAGCGCACGGTCTTGCCGTTGGAGGCGAACAGCAGGATGTCACGCTCGCCATCGGTCAGGCCGACGCCGACCAGGGCATCGCCCTCGTCCAGGTTGATCGCGATCTTGCCGCGGGCCAGACGGAAGGCAAATTCGCCCAGCGGGGTCTTCTTGACCGTACCGTTCTTCGTGGCGAAGAACACGAACTGGCCATCGGCGTACTCGCGCACCGGCAGCACGGCCTGCACGCGTTCGCCCGGTTCCAGCGGGATCCAGTTGATGATCGGACGGCCGCGGGCGTTGGAACCGGCTTCGGGCAGCTGGTACACCGGCAGCCAGAACACCTTGCCCGAACTGGTGAAGGTCAGCAGCGTGTCGTGCGTGTTGACCAGCCACAGCTGTTCGATGAAATCCTCTTCCTTGGTCGACGCGGCACTGCGGCCACGGCCACCGCGGCGCTGCGCGCGGTACACGCTCACCGGCTGGCGCTTCACGTAACCGGCGTGCGATACGGTAACCACCACGTCATCCGGCGCGATCAGGTCGAGGATGTCCAGGTCTTCTTCGCTGTGGCGGATCTCGGTGCGACGCTCGTCGCCGAATTCTGCCTTGACGTTGACCAGTTCCTCGCGGATGACCTGGCGCAGGCGGTCGGGATCTTCCAGGATGTGGATCAGCCCGGCGATCACTTCCAGCAGCTGCTTGTACTCGTCGGTCAGGCGGTCCTGCTCCAGCCCGGTCAGGCGGTGCAGGCGCATTTCCAGGATCTGGGTGGCCTGGATCTCGGTCAGCTGGTAGCCGCCCTCGATCAGGCCCACGCCCTTGGGCAGGTCTTCCG
>JAFAFD010000221.1 GCA_023423675.1 Pseudomonadota bacterium
GCGCATTCGGCACTGGTGCGCACCACGCGCACATCGCCGAAGCGGGCCTGCAGCTGCTGCAGCATGGCGGTGGTCAGCGACGGCGCGGCCACGCTGGCCACGAAGGCAGTGCCGCCCGTGGGCAGGCTGTGCGGCGGCTGCGCGGCCATGCCTTCGGCGCCATGCGCCCAGGCCTGCACATCACCGGCACGGTCACCCTGCAACGGCGCAAACTTGAAGCGCGAATTGCCGAGGTCGAACAACCAATCGCTCATGCCTTCCTCACGCTCACTTCGCCGGCGTGCAGCAGGCGCTCGTGGCCATCGATGCGCACGCGCAGGGCGCCGTCATCGGCCAGGCCCAGGGCGGTGCCGTACTGCCATTGGCCTTCCAGCTCCACGCGCACCTCACGGCCGGCCAGCATGTCGAAGGCGGCATAGCGCGGCAGGAACGGGGCCAGGCCCTCGCGGTCGAACACGTCCAGCGCCGGCAGCAGGCGCGCCAGGACGGCGGCCACCACCACGTTGCGGTCGACATGGCTGCCGGCCAGGGTGTCCAGGTCGATCCAGGGCTGGGTGATCTGTTCGGCGAAGGCCGGCGGCATGTGCACGTTGATGCCGATGCCGATGACCGCGCGCGCCGGGCCGGCGTATTCGCCGCCGCCCTCGGCCAGCAGGCCGACCAGCTTGCGCCCGTCCACCAGCACGTCGTTGGGCCACTTCAGCTGCGCCTGGGTGTAGCCGAGGTCGTGCAGGGCCTCGGCGACGGCGACGCCGGCCACCAGGCTGAGGCCGGCCAGGCGGCCCAGGCCACCGGAGAACAGCCGCAATACCGACAGGTAGACGTGGGCGGCCAGCGGCGAGGCCCAGCTGCGGCCACGACGACCGCGACCGCCGGTCTGGCGCTCGGCCAGCAGGACGCAAACGCCGCGCTGCGGCGCGCTGCACCGCAACAATTCGGCATTGGTGGAATCCACCGTCCAGGCCACCTGCAGGTCATGCAGCAGGGCCACGGCGTCGTCGGGCAGGTGCGCGCGGATGGCCGCCGGGTCCAGCAGCTCCAGAGGCCGGCTCAGGCCGTAGCCCTCGCCTGCACGGCCTTCGATGTCCACACCGGCAGCTCTAAGTCCTTGAATACGCTTCCAAATGGCCGCCCGGGTCTGGCCCAGCTCACGGGCCAGGGCGTCGCCGGACAGGCGACCGGCAGCGAGTTTGGCCAGCAATTGGCGATCGTCCACGGCAGCTTCCACAAGGTCAGACAGGAATTATGCGGGAAAGCCGCCAGCGGCGCCCGCGGGGTGCCGGCGGGGGGCTTCCAATCCAGGGCCGGGTTCGGGCTAGAATCGGGAACTCACCCTCCCTTTACCTGGATGTCGTCAATGCGCCACTATGCCCATTGCCTGATCCTGCTGGCGATGCCCTTCGCGGCCTCGGCAACAGCATCGCTGGACGACAGCCGTGGGGCCTGTGTGTACTCCACCCCGGATGCCGCTTCGCAGCGTGCGTCGACCACCACCGCTTCGGCCACCGCGGCCAAGCCGGCACCGGTGCGCCCGGCGGCGAGCAGCGCGACCAGCAGCGGTGGCGGCGGCAGCGATGACGATGTGCTGCAGCGCATCCGCGCGCCGAAGTGGCACAGCTACCTGCCGGGTATGTTCCGCTGATCAAGTCGTTGCTGCAGTGGCTGCGGCCTGCGCCGCGGCCGATCGAAGATGCGGTATGGAATGAAGTCTGCGGCCGCGCCGCCTGGCTGCGGGGCCTGGACGATGCGCGCCGTGCGCGCCTGCGCGTGCTGGCCACCCGCTTCCTGCATGAGAAGACCATTACCCCGGTTGGCGACCTGCAGCTGCAGGTGGCCGACGGCGTGCTGTTGGCCGCGCTGTGCTGCCTGCCGCTGCTGGAATTCGGCGAGGTCGGGCTGGAAGGCTGGTCGCAGCTGATCGTCTACCCCGACGCCTTCCGTGTGCATCGCAGCCACATGGATGCGGCCGGCGTGCTGCACGAGTGGGATGACGAACTGATTGGCGAGTCGTGGGACAGCGGGCCGTTGATCCTGTCCTGGGCCGACGTGCAGGCCGACCTGGCCGAACCGCACGAGGGCTACTGCGTGGCCGTGCACGAGATGGTGCACAAGCTGGATGCACTGGATGGCGCGATGGACGGCACGCCGCCGTTGCCGCGTGCGTGGCAGCGCGAGTGGGCGGCCGCCTTCCAGCAGTCCTACGATGCGTTCTGCGCGCAGGTGGATGCTGGCGAGGAAACGCTGATCGACCCGTATGCGGCCGAGGCACCGGAAGAGTTCTTCGCGGTGGCCAGCGAGTACCACTTCTCCGCGCCGGATGTGCTGGCGCAGGCGCTGCCGGAGGTGGCCGCGCACCTGCGGCGGTTCTATGGTGAGCCGCCGGCTGAAAGCAGTCGAGCATGGCTCGACTCTACAGAGCAGCGGTAGCGCCGGGCCGTGCCCGGCGGATCGGATCAACAGGGCTTACGGCCCCGGCGGCAGGCGCACTTCGAAGCGGGCGCCGCCCAGTTCGCTGGAACGGGCCACCAGCAGTTCGCCGCGGTAATCCTTGATCAGGTCCTGCACGATCGACAGGCCGATGCCGTGGCCCTGCACGCGCTCGTCGCCGCGCACGCCACGCTGCAGCACCTTGCCGATGTCTTCCGGGGCGATGCCCGGGCCATCGTCGTCCACCGCCAGCAGCAGGCCGGCGCGGCGCGCGTTCGGTGCCGGCAGCGGCTGCGCGGTCAGCAGCACGCGGCGCTTGGCCCACTTGAAGGCGTTCTCCAGCAGGTTGCCCAGCAGTTCCTGCAGGTCGCCCGGTTCGCCGTGGAAACGCGCGGCCGGGTCGATGTCGAATTCGCAGAGCACGCCCTTCGACGCGTAGACCTTCTCCAGGCCACGCACGATTTCCTCGGCGTTGGATTCCACCGGCAGCGGCGCGGAGAACAGCTTGTGGCCCGACGAGGCGGCGCGCGCCAGCTGGTAGGACACCAGGTTGTTCATGCGCTGCAGCTGCACGTCCAGTTCCTCGCGCAGGGCACCATCGCCGGCACCGCTGTCCATCTGCGTGCGCAGCACGGCGATGGGCGTCTTCAGGCTGTGCGCCAGGTCGGCCAGGGTGTTGCGCTGCCGCTCGAGGTTCTCGCGCTCGCTTTCGATGAAGGCGTTGATGCTGTCGGTCAGCGGCTCCAGCTCGCGCGGGTGGCGCTCGCTCATGCGCTCGGTCTCGCCGCGCTGCACCTTGGTCAGCTCGGTGATGACCCGGCGCAACGGGCGCAGGCTCCACTGCAGGATGACCGTCTGCAGCAGCAGCAGGATCAGGCCGATGCCGCCCAGGTAGAACCAGACCCGGCTGCGGAACACGCGCAGCTGCGCGCCCAGCGCGCGCGAGTCTTCCATCACGTAGATGGTGTACGGGAATTCAGTGGCGGGGTCGGCGTCGGCATCCCACACCAGGCCCAGGCCGTAGCGGTACACCGAGCCCTGGCTGCCGTCGATCTGGATCATCGGCAGCGGGCCCTCGAACACTTCCTGGCGCGGGGCCAGCAGGCCGCCGCCCACGGTGGGCAGCATCGGGCCTTCGGCGGACATCGAATTGCCCTTGCCGTCCGGCATCACCACCTGCAGGTACAGGCCACTGCCTGGCACGTCGAAGCGCGGATCCGGCGGCTGCTCGCGGATGTACAGCGAGCGGTCGCGGGTGAAGTCGATGCCGGCCGCATAGGCCGTGGCGTAGTTCTTCAGGCGCTCACGCAGGTTCGCCTTCGCCGTATCGGCGAAGGCGGCATCGAGCGCGTAACCGGCCAGGGCCAGGAACGCGACCAGACCCACGGACGCGGCGAACAGCTGGCGCGCCTGCAGTGAGCGCGGCCGCCAGCGTCGGAAGAACCACAGACGGCCGGACATCGTTTATCGCCTTGTGGAAGGCTCAGCCCTCGTTGCGCGGGATCGCGAAACGGTAGCCGCGGCCACGCACGGTCTCGATGGGCTTCAGTTCGCCGTCCGGATCCAGCTTCTTGCGCAGGCGGCCGATGAAGACTTCCAGCACGTTCGAGTCGCGGTCGAAATCCTGCTGGTAGATGTGCTCGGTGAGGTCGGCCTTGGAGACCAGTTCACCGGCATGCATCATCAGGTATTCCAGCACCTTGTACTCGTAGCTGGTCAGGTCGACATTGCTGCCGGTGACGCTGACCGTCTGTGCTGCCAGATCCAGGGCAACCGGACCGCATTCCAGGGTCGGCTTGCTCCAGCCGGCGGCGCGGCGCAGCAGCGCGTTGACGCGGGCCAGCAGCTCTTCCACATGGAAGGGCTTGACCAGGTAATCGTCGGCGCCCTGCTTGAGGCCCTCGACCTTGTCCTGCCAGCTCGAACGCGCGGTCAGGATCAGCACCGGGAACTTCTTGCCCTCGTCGCGCAGGGCCTTGATCAGCTCCATGCCCGACATCTTGGGCAGGCCCAGGTCGATGATGCCGACGTCGAACGGCACTTCGCGGCCCATATAGAGGCCTTCCTCGCCGTCCTGTGCAGCATCGACGGCAAAACCTTCGCGCTTGAGCCGGGCTGCCAGGGTCTCACGCAGCGGGGCTTCGTCTTCGACCAGAAGGATACGCATGAACTCTCCCTAGTGTCCTGGGTGTGGCCCGGAGGCCTGTGGGTACGGTGTATTACGGCAACTATCCCTGTTCAGGGGTTATCGCCGCGTAGTGATGACATATCCGACCGCGGCGTGCGCGGCTGTGAACGTGCCGGGGCGGGGTCGTCCATGTAGCGGACCCGGCCCCGGTCATCCATGTATTTGACCCGGTTGATATCCCGGCCATCGAACGGCACGCGCTCGGCGCCGAGGATGTGGCCACCGGTGGAGCGCTGCACGCGGCGCACGGCATCGGACAGCGAACGGTCGTCGCCACGGCCACCACGATCCATCATTTCCGCGCGCATGGCCGCCCGCGGCTCGCCGCCACCACCGCGCGGTGGCTGCTGGGCCATCGCTGCAGAAAGGGGGGCAGCCGCCAGGACCACGCAGGTGGCCAGGGCAATGCGGCGGTGGAAGGGAGCGGAAGACATCGATGCGATCCTAGCCGAGCACGGCGATTCGTTCAAAAGTCGTAAATCCGGAGCGCCGGATACGGGACCCGGCCTTTACATTTCCTTTGCAAATGATTGGTTTGGCGCGGTGAATCCGATCTGAACTTTTCCGGGTGCTCTCCGGCGTCGTTCATCTAAGTGAACATTCGGGACGAATCCCCGGGCCTTGTCAAGTCAGGAATGTGACTGAAATCACGCTGCGGCGCGATCGGCATCGCGCTCCGTGACCGCCAGCGCCTGCTCGATCAGCGCCCAGTCCGCGCCGGGGCGGTGGGCGCCCTCGCTCAGCACCTGGCGGAACGCGCGGCCGCCCGGCTGGCCGTGGAACAGGCCCAGCAGGTGGCGGGTGATGTGCTTCAGGGCCAGGCCCTCGCCCAGGCGGGCCTCGATGTAGGGGCGCATCGCGCGCAGCAGTTCGCCACGCGGGCGCAGCGTGGCGCCGGTGTGCAGCGCCTCCAGCTGATGCAGCAGGTAGGGGTCGTGGTACGCGGCGCGGCCGAGCATGACGCCATCGACATGCGCGGCCTGGGCCTGCACGGCGTCCACCGTGGCCAGGCCACCGTTGATGACCACCGGCAGCGACGGGCGCTCCTGCTTGAGGCGGTAGGCCCAGTCGTACTTCAGCGGCGGAACCTCGCGGTTCTCCTTCGGCGACAGGCCCTTCAGCCAGGCGTTGCGCGCATGGACCACGACCATGGCGGCACCGGCGGCGACCTGGCGGTCGACGAAGCTGGCGAACACGTCGTACTCGTTGTCCTCGTCCACGCCCAGGCGGCACTTCACCGTCACCGGGATGTCCACCGCCGCGACCATCG
>JAFAFD010000444.1 GCA_023423675.1 Pseudomonadota bacterium
ACACCAGCCAGGCCAGCAGCGGGCCGAACGCCACCACCAGGCCGCTGTATACCAGGAAGCGACGGAACAGCGTCTCGCGCTCTTCCTTCGCGGCCGAGGCCACCACCAGCGCGCCGTTGGTCGAGAACGGGCTGACGTCGACGATGGTGGACGACACCGCCAGCGCGCAGATCACGCCGGCCGCACCCAGGTGGCCCTGCATCAGGAACGGCACCGCCAGCGGAATGGTCGCGCCCAGCACCGCCGCCGAGGAGGCGAATGCAGACACGATGCCGCCCACGTAGCAGACCAGCAGCGCACCCAGCAGCGGGATGCCGATGCTGGAAACACCATGGCCGATGAAGTCCACCGCGCCGGCATGTTCGAGCACGCCGATATAGGTCACCACGCCGCAGATCAGCAGCACGGTCGACCAGCTGATGCCATCGACCGCACCCTTCTGGCTCTGCGGCGAGAGCAGGGCCAGCACCACCGCGACGGTGATCGAGACCAGGCCGACGTTGAGGTTGTAGATCAGCGCGGCCACGCCCAGGCCGAGCAGGCCGATCAGGGTGAACAGACGCTCGCGGGTAAAGCCCACCGCATCCAGCGCGGCCGGATCATTGGACAGCGTGCCACCACCGGCGGCGACCAGCGCGCCGTGGCCTTCGATGGCGAACTGCCGCGACGACGCCTGCGGGCCACCGGCCATGGCGAGCTCGGCGTTGCCGACGCCACCGGTGGCGGTGATCGAACCGCGGCGCATCAGCGCGATGCCACCGAAGGCCAGGAAGCAGATGATGGCCATCATGAAGTTGAAGCCAAGGCTGGTCAGGAACACTGCCATCTCGGTCACTTCCAAGCCGGCCTTCTGCACCACGCCGTTGGTGATGCTGCCGTACACGCTGATCGGCGAGAAGCCACCGGCCTGCGCACCATGGATCACCAGCAGGCCCATCATCAGCGGGTTGATGTTGTACTGCTTGGCGAAGCGCAGCGCGACCGGGCCGATGATGGCCACCGCAGCCGGACCGAGCGCGCCGAAGGCGGTCAGCACGGCGGTGATGACGAACATCACCCACGGGATGGCCACGATGTGGCCGCGCACGGCTTTCACCGCCCAGTGCACCAGCAGGTCGATGGTGCCGTTCTTCTGCGCGATGGCGAACAGGTAGGTGATACCGACCAGGGTCAGGAACAGATCACCGGGGAAGCCGGCGAGCACGTCCTTGCCCCCCATGTCGACGAAGAGTCCGCCGATGATGAAGGCGAGGGCGAAGGCCACCGCACCCATGTTGATGGGCATCGCGGTGGCGACGATGAACATGATCACCAGACCGATGATCGTTGCGATTTGTGGACTCATGCGCCCTCCCAGACACGTGACTCGGGTACAGCTCGGATGGAGACCCGCCATCCCGGGGTAAGGCGTCGTACAACGTGATGCGTGATACGTACTGCTCGAACCCGTTACTGCAGCCGCTCCAGCGCGCTGCGGACCCATGCCGCCGCGCCGTCCAGGCTCTGGAACTCTTCCACCGCGCGCACCTCGCAGCACGGATAGGACGGCGCGACCATGCGCGCCAATGCATTGCCCGGGCCCAGCTGCAGGAATACCCGCGCGCCGCGCTCGAAGGCCTGGCGCATCACCTGCGCCCATTCAATGGTCTGTGCCAGCTGCGCCGACAGCGTGTGCACCGCTGCCGCGCGGTCCCGCACCGGGCGCGCATCGATGCCGGCCAGCAGCGGCAGGCGCGGGGCCAGCAGCGCCGAGGCATCGAGTGCAGCGGCGAACGGTGCGACGGCAGCGTGCAGCAGCGGCGTATGCGCGGGCACATGCACGGGCAGCGGGCGGATCTCCGCGCTCTGCGCGCGCGCGGCATCGTCCAGGGCCTGCAGGGAAGGCTGCGTGCCGCCGACGATGAAGTGATCGCGGCCGTTGGCGATGGCCACATGCGCGCCGTGTGCATCACACAGCGGCTGCAGGGTATGGCGCTCCAGCCCCAGCACGGCCTGCATGCCCGCATCGGCGGGGCTGGCGGTATCCATCAGATGCGCGCGCTGCGCGGCCAGGGCCAGGCAGGTACCTGCATCGAAGCCGCCGGCAACCGCATGCGCAGCCAGTTCACCGATGCTGTAGCCGGCCACCAGCAGCGGTGCCGGTAACGCCTCGCGCAGGCCATGCCAGTGCGCCAGCGTTGCAGCACACAGCAGCGGTTGCGCCAGCGCGTTGTCGAAGCGTGCTTCGTCGGCGGCGGCCGCGAACACATCACGGCCGAGTACGGCGCTGGCCGACGCCAGTACGTCGCGGGCCGCAGGCAGCTCGCGCACGCGGTCGAACATCGCCGCGTGCTGCGCACCTTGTCCGGGGCAGAGCAGGGCCAGGCTCATGCGCCCTCCTGCTGCAGCAGGAACCAGCTGCAGGCCAGCAGGTCGGCGCTGCCACCCGGGCTCAGGCGGCGCGCGACGAAGCCCTCTCCGATGCCGTGCAGGCGAGTTTCCCAGCCGGGTGCGAAGGCACCGCCCGCCTCGATGAAGCGGCGCGCCTGCTGCTGCGCCCAGGCCAGGCCCTCTGCGCCGCCACGGTGCAGCAGGTTGAGATCGTCCACCTGCGCGACCAGCTGCATCAGGGTCTGGCACATCGCTGCATCACGCGGCAGACCGTTGTGCAGGGCATGGCGCAGGGTCGGTACGGCCAGGTCGCGCAGCACGGGGTAACCGGCGGCGGCATGTTCGCGTACGCCCGGCACGTCATGGTGCAGGCGCGCGCGCTGGCCGGGGCTGTTCGCATCCAGCGGCGCTGCGGCGAACGCATCGGCCCAGTGCTGCACGGCCAGGCAGACCTGCGCGGCGGGCGCGGCGTGGCCCTGCTGGCGGCGGCAGCGTGCGGCAGCAGCGACCAGCAGGCCCAGGCTGAAGATGGCACCGCGATGGGTATTGATGCCGCCGGTGGCGCGCAGCATCGCGTGCTCGGCGGCGATGCCGTGCGTGCGCAGGCGGGCAAACGGCGCATCAGCGGCACCGGCGTCGGCAATCGCGGTGAAGTAGTGGCGCAGCGCAAACAGGCTGCGCAGGAACGTACCGGCATCCATGTCGTCGTGGCTGCCGGTATCGAATGGCGTGACCAGGCCCGGCTTGGGTGCGCAGGCCAGTTCCGCATGCAGGCTGGCGATGGCCAGCCGGCCCAGGCGCGCGCTGTCGACGCGGCGCGCGACGGGGCGGGTGGCATGGGCGAGTGCGTTCATGCGGCCACCCCGGTGGCCACGAACAGTCGTTCGCGGGCTTCGAGCGCAGCACCTTCCAGGAGTTTGACCAGCACCTGGCGGCTGCCACCGGCGTATTCGCGCCAGTTCACCGCGCCACCGTCGGCCAGGCACAGTTCGCCATCCACCCGACGGCCGTGCTCGGTTTCCCACTGCTGCAGTCGCGCCACCAGTGCATCGGCCTGTGCCGTGGCGTCAACCTGCCACAGTAGGTCGATGTCCGATGCGGCATGCACATAGGGCAGGCCGCTCAGGTGCTGCCAGGCGAAGGCACCGAACACACGGGCCGGCGCAAGGCGGGCCAGTGCGTGCAGCGCGGCCTGCCAGTCGTTGGCAACTCCGGTGGTGAGGATGGCTTCCAGCGTCGGCGGCGGCTGCTGGCGCAGCACGTCGTGCAGCGGCACGCGCAGCGCCAGGCGTTGTTTGCCTTCGCTCGGCGGCAGCGGCACGCCCAGGCGCAGGCGCGGGTCGGGATCATCCACGGCACGCCGCGCCACCATGGCCGGCAGCCCCTGCGCGAACCACGCCGCCAGGCGCGGTTCCTGCGCGGCCACGTCGGCCCGCCAGTCGGCATGCGCCGACAGCCAGACCAGCGTGTGGCGGTCGGGCCGGTCAGGCATCGCCGCGGGCCACCGCAGTGCAGACATCCGCCGCCAGCGCGCGGCCACCACGGTCGGCGCCGCGTGCGGCACGCAGGTCGCCGTCGCTGGGCGTGCGCAGCGCCTGCAGCAGGTGCTGGGCCAGATCACCGTTCCACAGCGATTCGACCGCGCCCATCGACACGTAGTTGGCCACGCCCGGTGCAAACACCGGCGAGCTCTGGCTGAGCGCCTGCAGTTTTTCCAGCGGTTGCTTGGTCACCCGCGCCATCGCGCGCAGGTCCATCACCCGCACCTGTGCATCGGGCAGGGCATGGATGTGGTCGGCCATCAGGCCGAAGGACAGGAAGCCACCGCTCACCGATTCGCCGTAGACCAGGGTGACCAGGCGCGCGCCACGACGGCGGGCCAGGTCGATCGTCTGCGCCAGGTGGGCGAAGTAGCCGTTGATGCCCAATAGTTCATCGCGGCGGGCCAGGCGCTGGCCGGCGGTGTCGGCCAGCATCACGATCGGCCGCTGCGGGTGTGCGGCGGTACTGGCCAGCACGGTTTCGGCCAGGGCAAGCGCGTGGTCGACGCCGACCTCGATGCGGTCGGTGGTACCGATCACGGTCACTTCGCCATCTTCGGTGGTGGCCGTGCCGGTCAGTACCGAATCATTGATGTCGATGTGGTGGCCGCGCGGGAACAGGGCGTCGAGCAGGGTCTGCAGCGGGGCGCTCATGGCAGGCTCCGGTCGGCGGTGGCGGCAAGGAAGGCGTCGGTGTCCAGCAGCGGCAGGCGCTCGGGCTCGGCGATGCCCTGGCGGGTCCAGATCTCCAGTCCATCGCGGCAGTCACCCCAGGCCTGCACGCGTGCCTTCAACGCGGCGTGGCGGGCCTGCAGGGCGCTCAAGGCGGTGTCGGTATCGCGGCTGGCGGCGTCGGCCTGCAATGCATCGGCGGCGGCGCGGGCGAAGGCTTCGATGGCGTCGGGCACCAGCACCTGCGCCTGGTCGATCAGGTAGCGGTGCTTGCCGCCCGTCACGCGCCAGACCAGTGCGCGGTCGCGCGAATCGAACTCTTCCACGCCGCGCACGGTCTCGATCACTTCCGGCCCGGACAGCGACAGCCGACCTTCCTCGGACATGATGACGGTGGTGCAGCAGCGGGCGACGATGCCCATGCCGCCGAACGCGCCGTTGCCGCTGCCGATCAGCGCCACCACCGGTACGCCGGCAGCGCGTGCGCCCAAGGTGGCGCGCATGATTTCGGAAATCGCGATCAGGCCGGCATTGGCTTCGTGCAGGCGCACGCCGCCGGTATCCAGCAGCAGGAGCACGCCATCGGGCTGCGTTTCCGCCGCGCGGCGCAGCAGGCCGGTCAACTTGGCGCCGTGCACTTCGCCGACGCCACCGCCCATGAATTCCCCCTGCTGCGCGGCCAGCAGCACGCGCTTGCCCTGCAGCGTCGCTTCACCAACGACGATGCCATCGTCGAAGGCGGCCGGCTGGTCGAGCTGGGTCAGGTGCGGGCTCATCATGCGCCGTGCGGGGCCGAGGAATTCGCGGAACGAACCGGCATCGACCAGACCGGCGATGCGTTCGCGTGCATCGGCTTCGTAATAGCTGTGGCGTTGCACGTGGCTCATGGCGTGCCTCCGGCCAGCAGGGTTTCCACGGCCTGGTCCAGGCGCAGGCTGACCACGGCCGGGGTAGCACCGGCATCGTTGATCGAGACGCGCACGTCGCGCAGGGGATGGCGCTGGGCGAAATCGGCGATGACCGCCTGCCAGATGGTGCCGAAGCCCTGCGCGGCGGTGATGATGCGCACCGTCATCGCACCGTCCTGCGCGGCGGGCTCCAGCAGGATTTCCAGGTTGCCCGAGGCGAGCACGCCCACCAGCACCGCATCGCGCGGGAACTGCACGGGGGTGCGGCCGTCGAATCGATAGTCGAGGGTTTCCATGCTCAGTCCCTTACCAGTTGCGGAAGCGCTTGGGCGGGTCGTACAGGCCGCCGGACCAGCGCACCAGGTCCTTCACCGAACGCGCGGCCAGCAGATCACGGCTGGCATCGCGCGGCGAGATGCCGAGATCTTCAGGACGACGGATCACGCCGCGGTCGCGCAGGTTTTCCACCATCGCGCGGTCGCGGCCGAGGCCGACGGCGGTGTAACCGGAGACTCCGCGGATCGCCTGTTCGCGTTCCTCCGGTGTGCGGCACAGCAGCAGGTTGGCGATGCCTTCCTCGGTCAGCACGTGGCTGACGTCGTCGCCGTAGATCATCACCGGCGGCAGCGGCATGTCCGCGCGCTCGGCCAGTTCCCAGGCATCCAGACGTTCAACAAAGGCCGGCGCCATGTGCTCGCGGAAGGTTTCCACCATCTGCACCACCAGCTTGCGCCCACGCGGCATCTCGCCCGGCCGCGCGGCCTGCTGGCCGGCCTTGATCCAGGCATCGCTGGCGTGGCGGCGGCCGCGTGCATCGGAACCCATGTTCGGTGCGCCGCCGAAACCGGCGATGCGGTCGCGGGTGGCGGTGGAGCTATTGCCCTGCAGGTCGATCTGCAGGGTCGAGCCGATGAACATGTCGCAGGCATACAGGCCGGCGGTCTGCGAGAACGCGCGGTTGGAGCGCATCGAACCGTCTGCACCGGTGAAGAACACATCGCCACGTGCGGCGATGTACTTCTCCATGCCCAGTTCCGAACCGAACGAATGCACCGATTTGACGAAGCCCGATTCGATCGCCGGAATCAGCGCCGGGTGCGGGTTCAGCGCCCAGTGCTGGCAGATCTTGCCCTTCAAGCCGAGCGATTCGGCGTAGGTCGGCAGCAGCAGCTCGATGGCCGCAGTGTCGAAGCCGATGCCATGGTTGAGGCGGTTGACGCCGTACTCGGCGTAGATGCCCTTGATGGCCATCATCGCCATCAGTACCTGGATCTCGGAGATCTGCGCCGGGTCGCGGGTGAACAGTGGTTCGATGTGGTTCGGGCGCGGCGCCTGCACCACGAAGTTGACCCAGTCAGCGGGGATATCGCCGCGGGGGAGGGTGTCGACGATTTCGTTGACCTGGGCGATGACGATGCCGCCGCCAAAGGCGGTGGCCTCGACGATCACCGGGGTGTCTTCGGTGTTCGGGCCGGTATAGAGGTTGCCGTGGCGGTCAGCGGCCTGCGCGGCGACCAGCGCCACGCGCGGGGTGAGGTCGATGAAGTAGCGGCCGAACAGTTCCAGATAGGTGTGGATGGCACCGATCTGGATGCGCCCTTCGGCCACCAGGTTGGCCAGCCGCACCGACTGCGGGCCGGAGAACGAGAAGTCCAGCTTCGACGCGATGCCGCGCTCGAACACATCCAGGTGCGAGGGCAGCGACAGCACCGACTGCACCATGTGCAGGTCGTGCACCCGTGCCGGGTCCAGGTCGGCCAAGGCCTGGGCGAGGAAATCGGCCTGCTTCTGGTTGTTGCCCTCCAGGCAGACCTTGTCGCCCGGTTCGAGCAGCGCGTGCAGGAGTTCGGCCACATCCGAGGCGGCGACCTCGCGGCCCCTGGCCCATGGCGCGGCCCTTTCCAGGCGGGCCTGGCGGCTGCGTTCCAACGTGTCCCAGCTCGGGTTCATCGACCGGCTTCCGATTGGTGTTGGAATAATTACGGCATAATTATGGAGCGGTTTGCAATCCGCAGCGCAGCAAAAAAAGGGCCCGCACGCAGGCGGGCCCATTCAGGTGAGCCACGACCGTGGGTCGTGGCGGCGCGGGGAGGCAGGTGCCGACCAACGGTCGGCCCCCACCGGGATTGCGCCGGTAGATCCACGCCATGCGTGGATGGGGCCCGTGATGGGGTCAGAGCCCTTTCCTGCGGAAAGGGAACCGACCCCGGACATGCGGCCGGGATTGCGCCGGTAGATCCACGCCGTGCGTGGTTGGGGCCCGTGCTGGGGTCCGCGCCCTTTCCTGCGGAAAGGGATCCGACCCCGGGCATGCGGCCGGGATTGCGCCGGTAGATCCACGCCATGCGTGGATGGGGCCCGTGATGGGGTCAGAGCCCTTTCCTGCGGAAAGGGATCCGACCCCGGCATGCGGCGACCTTAGAACTTCCAGCGCAGGCTGGCCGCCACGAAGCGCGGTTCGCCATAGTTGTTGTAGTCCAGGTTGGCCCAGTAGGTCTTGTCCAGCGCGTTGCGCACGCTCAGCGTCGCCGTCCAGTTGTCGCTGATGCGGTAGTTGGCGTTGAACTGCACCAGCGCATAGGCCGGCTGGTTCACCGTCACCGTGCCGCCCAGCGGGTAGACGATGTTGTAGCCCTGCACCTTGCTCTGCCACTGCACGCCGGCACCGACGCTCAGGCGGTCCAGCACGCCAGGCAGGCGTACCTGGGTGTTCAGCTGCAGCAGGTCCTCGGCCGGGTTCGCGTACAGCAGGTCGGTCGCGGCGCGCGTCACCTTGACGTGGGTGTAGCCGGCATTGACCGTCCAGCCCGGCAGGATCTCGCCGTTGATGTCCATTTCCCAGCCGCGCGCCTTGGTGCCGTTGACGCCGATGTAGGCCGAGGTGCCATCGCTGAGCGAATTGTCCGGCACGCTCATGTCACGCACCGCGTAGTTGTCCTGCTTGGCTTCGAACACTGCGGCATTGGCGGTCAGGCGGCCATCCAGCCACTGCGTCTTGATGCCCGCTTCGACGTTCGAACCCTGCACCGGTGCCAGCAGGTTCTCGTTCTTGTCCTTGAAATTCTGCGGGTTGAAGATCTCGGTGTAGCTGGCATAGGCCGACACGTTCGGCGTGAAGTCATAGACCAGGCCCACGTACGGCGTGACTTCGTCGCTGACCTTGTACGCACCGCTGGTGCCGGTGTACGCGCCGGTGGCGTTGTAGGCGCGGGTGCGGGTTTCCCAGCGGCTCAGGCGTGCGCCGGCGATCAGCGCCAGCGGGTCGGCCAGGCGCAGGCGGGTGGCCAGGTACACGCCACTCTGCGTGGTCTTGGCCAGGCGGCGCGCACCGGTACGGGTGTAGGTCACCTCGGAGATGTCGCCGTTCCAGTTGTAGATGTTGGGGATGTAGTAGCAGCGCTCGTTGCCGCAGCGCGCCCAGTCACTCGGGAAGTTCAGGGTGGTGGTGTTGGTGGTGGCTTCCAGGTCCGACCACTGCGTGCCCAGGGTCACGTCGTGCTCCTGGCCCCACAGGCTGAAGGTGCCCGTGAGGTAGGCATCGACGTTGCGGCGGGTGTCTTCGGCATCGCCGGCGGCGGCGCGCAGGAAGATGCCCGAGCCGTCCACCGGGTTCGGGTTGCCGGTGCCGTACAGGCGCACGTTCTGCACGTTGCCGCGGGTGTAGGAGGTGTTGACCTTCAGCAGCCAGTCGTCACCGAAGCGCTGTTCCAGGTTGGCGAACACGGTGCTGGTTTCGCGCTGCCAGTAGCTCCACTTCGGCGACACGTTGGTCGAGCGCGGCAGGTGGGCGAAATTGCCCTGGCTGTCGAAGAACGGCACGGTGCCCCAGGTCGAACCCACCGGGTTGTTATCCTGGGTCTGGTAGCCGACGGTGACCGTGGTGCTGTCGGTCAGGTCGCCTTCCAGCACGGCCATGCCGGCCATCTTGTTCTCCTTGTAGCGGTCGTAATAGAAATCACGATCGGTATAGGCGGCGACGACGCGGCTGCGGAAGCGGCCATCGGCGGTCAGCGGCGCGGTCACGTCCGCCTCCATGCGGCGGTAATCCCAGCTGCCGGCGCTGACCGAGAACGAGGCGTCGAATTCCTTGCCCGGGCGCTTGCGCAGCAGGTTTACCGTGGCCGACGGCACGCCGGCACCGCTGAGCAGGCCGTTGGCACCGCGGATCACTTCCACGCGGTCGTAGAAGGCGGTGTCGTATTCCTGGTTGGTCGAGCCGCTGTAGGTGGGGATGCCATCGACCTGGAAATCGGTGATGGCGAAACCACGCGCGTAGTACAGCGGGCGCTGGGTGTCATAGAAGGACACGCTGACGCCGGTGACGTTGCGCATCACGTCGTTGATGCTGAACAGCGATTCGTTCTGCAGGCGCTCCAGGCCGATCACCGTGGACGACTGCGGGGTTTCCTGCAGGGTGATCGGCAGGCGGGTGGTGCTCGACGGCGGTGCCGACTGCTCGGCGCGCACGCTCACCCGGTCCAGGGTCTTGGCGTCGGAGGCATCGGCACCGGCATCGGCGGCCGATGCGGCGGGCGCGGCCACCGCCAGGCAGGACAGCAGGGCAGCCGGCAGCAGCGCACGGCGGGGCAGGGAGGAACGGACAGGCAGGGTCATGGAGGGCTCGGGGGACGATGGGAGGGGGCGGCAGCCTTCGACCAGCACCCGGGCGGCGGCATCGGGTGGGTTCAGATCCATCTGGGAGGCGTGCAGGTGTTGCGCGGGACGCAAATGTAAATCGTTCTTAACAACATTACAATTCGTGACACGAGGAAATGATGTTTGAACGTTGCTCAGGGGTCAGAGCCCTTCGCCTGCGGCGCAGGGATCCGACCCCGGGGTCAGATCCCTTTGCCTTGGCAAAGGGCTCTGACCCCACCCCCGAAACCCCCAAACGCGAACGGCCACCCGAAGGTAGCCGTCCGTTTATTGCAAAGGGAAAGCAGGCTTACAGCGCCTGCAGCTCCTCGTTGGCGTTGCGCTTTTCCGGCGCGGCCGGGGCAGCGGCCGGCGCCAGCGCCGGCGTCGCACCGGCTTCCACCGGCACGTCCAGATACGGCAGGTGCAGGGTCTGGCTGGTCTGCGTGCGGATCTCGTTGGTCAGCGCGGCGCTCTCGTTGAGCTTGCGACCGTACGACGGCACGATCTCGCGCAGGCGGGTTTCCCAGCCGGCCTTCATCTGTTCCGGGAAGGCCTTGGCCATCAGGTCCAGCATGATCGGCGGCGAGGTCGAGGCACCCGGCGAGGCACCCAGCAGGGCGGCCAGGGTGTGGTCCTTGTCGGTCACGATCTCGGTGCCGAACTGCAGCACCGGGCCCTTCAGCGGGTCGCGCTTGATGATCTGCACGCGCTGGCCGGCCGTCACCAGCTTCCAGTCGGTCGGCTTGGCGTTGGGGAAGTACTTGACCAGCTCGGCCTGGCGGTCGGCATCATCCAGACGCGCCTGGGCCATCAGGTACTGCACCAGGTCCAGGTTGTCCTTGCCCACCGACAGCATCGGGCCGACGTTGTTGTGGTTGACCGACGAATACAGGTCCCACCACGAGCCGTGCTTGAGGAACTTGGTGCTGTACAGCGCGAACGGTCCGAACAGGATCACCGGCTTGCCGTCCAGCTTGCGCGCATCCAGGTGCGGCACCGACATCGGCGGCGAGCCGGTTTCGGCCATGCCGTAGGCCTTCACGTGGTGGCGCGAGGTCACGTCCGCGCCCTGGAAGGCGAGGAACTGGCCGCCCACCGGGAAGCCGGCGTAATCCTTCGATTCGGGAATGCCGGACATCTGCAGCAGCTTCAGCGCGGCGCCACCGGCACCGATGAACACGAAGCGGGCGTGGGTGGTGGTCTCGGTGCCGGCCTTGAGGTCCTTCACCGTCACGTTCCAGCTCTTGTCGGCGTTCTGCCGCAGCGCGCGCACTTCATGTTCCAGGTGCAGGCCGAAGTTCGGGCTGCGCTGCAGGCCGGCGGTCAGCTGGCGGGTGATCACGCCGAAGTTGACGTCAGTGCCCAACGGCATCCAGGTCGCGGCGACCTTCTGCTTCGGGTCGCGGCCTTCCATCAGCAGCGGGGCCCACTGCTTGATCTGCGCCGGATCCTCCGAGTACTGCATGCCGTAGAACAGCGGGTTCTTCACCAGCGCCTGCTGGCGCTTGTGCAGGTAGGCGATGTTGTCATCGCCCCAGACGAAGCTCATGTGCGGGGTCGGGTTGATGAAGTCGCTGGGCTGGCTCAGCCGGCCTTCCTTCACTTGGTGCGACCAGAACTGGCGCGAAACCTCGAACGATTCGGCGATGCCGACCGCACGCTTGGTCTCGATGCTGCCGTCGGGCAGCTCCGGGGTGTAGTTCAGTTCGGCAAATGCCGAGTGGCCGGTGCCGGCGTTGTTCCAGCCGTCCGAACTTTCGCCGGCGACGGTGTCCAGGCGCTCGTAGACCTGGATGTTCCAGTCCGGCTGCAGTTCCTGCAGGTAGGTGGCCAGGGTGATGCTCATGATGCCGGCACCGACCAGGACGACGTCGACCGGCTTGTCGTTGCTGGCGGCGGGCACCGAGCGCTGGGTCAGCGGCCAGTACAGGAACAGCGCGGCGGCCAGCAACAGCAGCACGAGCAGGGCGATAAGAGCCTTGCCAGATTTCTTCATGGGAATGACTTGGGCGTGGGGAAGGGGGCAGGATGCGCGCTGGGACAGCAAATGGCGTGAAGAAACAATGCCTTGCAGCAACCTGGCGCGATTTTAACCCGATCCGGTCCGGATTTGATGCAATGCAGCATCCTGTCCCCCGGCGTCACGCGCTCAGATCAGTTCCAGAATCTCGTCGCCCGCCTCGTCCACCTCGCCGGTGGCCTGCCAGCCCAGATGCCGGTAGAAACCGTGCGAACGCGAGCGCGGATCGGCCGAGCAGGCCAGGAACAGGCGGCGATGGCCGGCGGCGCGGGCGAGTCCGACCACCTCCTGCAGCAGGCGCTGGCCGATGCCCCGGCCTTCGTAGTCCGGCAGCAGCGCCAGCACCAGCACCTCGCCACTGTCGCGGTCGGCGAAGCCGTAGCCGACCACCGTGCCGTCGTCCTCGGCGATGCGGCCGATGAAGTCGCCCTCGGCGATGCCTGCCGCCCAGCTTTCCGCGGTGATGCCCAGTTCGGCCAGCTGCGCGACGCTGAAGGCGTTCTCGCGGGTACGCCCGCGCAGGTCGATGCAGGCAGCCGCATCAGTGGCAAGGGCGGGGCGGTAGTGGATCGTCATAGTGTTCTCTGGGTAGCGCCAGGCCATGCCCGGCGGAAGCATTCAATCACTGCCGATGGTGAAGTACTCCGCAGCGAAGTAGCCCACCTGGTACGCCAGCGCCACGCCGGCCAGCACCACCTGCGCGCGCGCCGTGCGCAGGTTCCAGCCCAGCACGCAGACCACCAGCATCAGCGCCGTGTGCAGCGGATACGCCTCGCCCAGCAGCCGCCAGCGACTCTGCCCCTTGATCGCGGTATCCACAAGGTCCAGAAGCGTCAGCGCGCCGATAACGCTGAAGATCCAGCGCCGACGCTGCATCAGGTAGGCGCCGTAGCTGCCGAAATCGCGCAGGTCATCGGGAAACAGCAGGGCGCACAACAGGAACCACGTCGCGCCGTAAGTGATCACGAACAGATAGATCTCGAAGGTCCACTGGTGCACCTGGATCAGGCGGAATTCCCACCACCAGAACGTCACCAGCGACACCAGCGTCCACGCCACCCAGCACAGGTGCAGGGCCGAACAGCCACGTCGCTGCGGGTGCTCGATGATCTGCGCCAGCCCCTTCAGCAGCGTGGTGATCGACAGGCCCAGGATGATGCCCATCACCACGCGGATATGCAGGAACACCGGATCGGTCTGCATCGCCCAGCCCCCAGAAGGTCGGTTGCCGCGATGCTGGCACAGAAACCAGCCCCGAAAAATGGAGGCGGAGCCCGTTGCGCAGCAACTGGATCCGACCCCGTGCCGACCAACGGTCGGCACCCACCATCAGCAGAAGCATCATCAGCAGCATGCTCCAACAGCTCGCAGGAAACTGTCGAAGGCGGGGTGGGTCCGATTGCGGGGGCGTGAGCCGCATGGGCCCGAGGCATGCCTCGGGCGGGTTGGGCAGGACGCCCAACCCCGGTCT
>JAFAFD010000092.1 GCA_023423675.1 Pseudomonadota bacterium
GCCCTGCGGCCGCCCTCCTGGGGGTTCCCGGCACGTGCTGCCCGGGAACCGTTACTGCCGCGCCGGGCGCTTAGAAGCGCACCGACCAGCGCAGGTTGGCACCATGGTCACGGCTCTCATCACCGTACTGGCCGCTGTAGCCCAGTTCCAGCTGCTGGCGCTCGGTCAGCCAGGCCGACAGGCCCAGCTCGGCCACCACTGCACTGTCGGCGATCGGCGCACCGCTGACCACGAACGCGTCGCTGCCGCTGGCGAAGGCCAGCGTTGCCGACGGGTCACGGTCGCCGCTGGCCCGGCGGTAGCCCACCCCACCGGTCACGTGCAGCCAGCTGTCCTGCTGGAACGAGGCCTTCAGGCCCTTGTCGAAGCGCACACCGGCCGTGGCCACGGTGCTGCGGGCGTCGTCGACCCGGCCCTGCAGGGCGGCGGCACCGCCACGCTCGTCGATGTGCTTGGTGTCCACTTCCACGCGGGCCACCTGCAGGTACGGCTCCAGGCCGGCTTCACGGCCACCGAAGCGGTAGGCCGCTTCGATGAACGCCTGGCGGGTGCGGGCGTCGTAGCGGGCGCTCAGCGTGTCGGTGTAGCCGGAGAACGCCAGCTCGCGGGTGCTGTCCACGTCGTGGTTGCTCACCGCCAGGCCGCCACGCAGGCCGAACCCGCCCCAGTTGTGGCTGGCGTACGCGCCGAAGTGGGTGTTGTCGATCTTCGAGCGCGCACGACGGCCCTGCTGCTGCTTGACGTCGGTACGGCCGGTACCAGCCAGCACGCCCACTTGCCAGCCGCCGAACTCGCGGTCCACGCCGACCAGCAGGCCGTTGTTGTTGGCCTGGGTGCGGGCGGTGTTGGCGTTGCCGTCCAGGGTGGTGCTGCCACCGATGGCCTGCACCCAGACGCCGGTTGCATCGGCATCGCTGGCGCCCGGTGCGGTGGCACCGGCACGGCGCGACAGCGCGGCATCACGCACGTTGCGGCTGCTTTCCACCAGCGCTGCCGCAGTGGCGGCGTGCAACTCGCCGCTCAGGCCGTCCAGCGCCGCCCCCACCTGTTCCGGGAACAGCAGGGTCAGCGGACGCGGCAGGCCCTGGCCGACGGCCAGGGTGTCGGCCACGCCGGCCACGGCCCGCTGGTTGGCGGTGGTGGCGGCGCTGGCCAGTGCGGCGCCGCGGGCCACCTCGATCCGGGCGCCGGCAGCGCCGTAGACCAGGCTGAACTGCATGAAGGGCGAGAACGCGCTGAAATCGGTGCTCGCGAACTGGCCGATGGTGCCGCCATCGGCCTGCAGGAAGTTGAACTGCTCGCCCAGGTAGTAGGTGCCCGCTTCCGGCAGTGCCACCAGCGAGCCGCCGAGGGTGGCGGTGCCGGTGACGTGCAGCAGGTCGCTGCGGCCGCCCGGGGCCAGTTCGGCCTGGTAGACACCGCTGGCGGTCTGCACGTAGTCACCGTTGATGGTCAGCGTGCCGATCGAGTTGCCCGGCGCGATGATGCCGGACACGGTAGTGTCGCCCAGTTCGCCCACGCCCTTCAGCGTGCCCTTGGCGCCGACGAAGGTCTGGCCACCGGTCTGCACGCCGTTGAACGAGACCACGCCGCCGGACACGCTCAGGTCCGAGCCGTCCAGCACGCCGGTGCGGGTGACGAAGCTGACGCCACCGTTGGCGTTCAGCGCGGTGCTTTCCAGCGTGCCGTTGAGCAACAGGCTGCCACCGTTCACCTCGACGGCGCTGGTCAGCGTATTGACGCCGTCCAGTTCCAGCACGCCTTCGCGCACCACGGCGCCGTTGAAGCTGTTGTCGCCGCTCAGGCGCAGCCAGCCGATGCCGCTCTTGGTCAACTTGCCCGGGCCGCCGATGTCATTGGTCCAGTCGTCCCATGCATCGCCTTCCCACACCTTCAGGCCACCGGCCTTCTGGTTCATCACCACGTCGGTGTCCACGCGCAGCGAGCCATAGCCCTCGACGGCCTTGGCCAGGTTCATCATGCCCCAGCCGTAGACATCGTCCACGCCCTCGGCGCCGAGGTCGGTGGCCGTGGTCAGCAGGATGTCGCGCACCTGCGCGCTGTCCAGGTACGGGAAGCGCTCGAACAGCAGGCCCAGTGCGCCGGTGACGTGCGGGGCCGCCATCGAGGTGCCGGTCATCCAGCCGTAGCTGTAGGTCGGCACGCGTTCCAGCACTTCCAGCAGCACGTTGCCGTTGCCGCCGTCGACCAGCTGCGCGTCAAGCGCCGAATCGCTGCCGTAGACGGTGGACAGAATGTCGGTGCCCGGCGCGGCCAGGCACCAGTTGGCACTCAGGCCGCAGCGGTTGGAGGAGCTGTCCAGCACATAGCTGCCCGGCGCCACTTCGGCCACGTTCACCACGCTCAGCCAGTACGGCTCGATGTCGGCGAAGGCGCGCGGCAGCGTGGCGTAGATGCCGGCGATCGGCGCGTCTTCCGCCTCATCGGCGTAGACCTGGTTGTTGCCTGCGGCCCACACCTGGATCATGCCGTTGCTGCGCGAGCCTTCGGCGAAGATGTCCAGGTAATCCATGTTGTATTCGTACAGGCCGTCGACGTCTTCCACGGTGGTCGGCTCGTTGCTCAGGCCCCAGCTGTGGTTGAGCGCACGCACGCCCTGTTCGTTCATCTGCGCGTACATGCTTTCGAACGCGGTGCTGTCCGGGCCCACGCCGCCGATGGAGAAGACCTGGTAGCTGCCGGCCGCGTTACGCGCCCACACCTGCGCGCTGTTGAAGAACAGCTTGGCCACGCTCAGGTCGGCACCGAAGGCCACGCCATGGGTGCCGTTGCCATCGCGGTTGGCGGCGATGGTGCCGCCCACATGGGTGCCGTGGGTCTGGAAGGAGACGCCCGGCTGCACGTAGCGCGGGTCGGAAATGATGATGTCGCGGATGTTCTGCGGGACGCTGGCGTCGAACGCGGTGTATTCGATCGAGACATCGTCGCCGTCGCTGCTGAAGCAGGCATCCGGGCCGTCGATGAAACCGGTGTTGCCGCACAGGTTGCCGTCTTCCAGCAGGTCGGCGATATGGATGCTGCGGTGGTCCTTGCCGGCGAACTCGTCGTGGTCCAGGCCGCTGCCGCTGTCGAACACGCCCAGGCGGATGCCCTTGCCGGTCAGGCCGCGGGCATAGGCAACATCGGCATTGATCGCGCCCAGGCCCAAGTCGTTGTTGAATTCGCTGCTGCGCCAGCTGGCGGCATCGCCGGCCTGGCCCATGATCGGCTCGGCGGCGTCATCGCCTGCAGCCGGGGCGAAACCCGACGACGGGGCGGCGGTCGAGGCCAGCGACGGGGCGGCGAAGGCAGCCTGCAGGCTGCGCTGGAACTGGTAGCGCGACAGCTCGTCACTGCTGCCCTGGGCCAGGGCCGGCAGCGAGGCCGCCACCAGCAGCGAGCCGACAATGGCCGAAGCCAGTGGTGAGGGCAGGAAGGCGCGGCGCGCGGCAGCGGTACGGTACGATGTGGAAACGCTCATCAACAGGTACGTCCTTGAGTTCCATGGGAAGTGCGATGACAGCCATGCGCGTTGGCACAGGGCTGCCAGCAAGGGGAGAGCCACACGCTGCTGCGTTCGAACACCGCAGGTGTCACCGAAAATTAATGATTCGTTCACAATTTTTGTATAGGGAAATTCCTACATCCGCCCCTGCCCAACGTCACTTGGCAACCGCCCCCGGCGCCGGATAGCGTCGGTGGATTCACGCGCCTGCCAGGGGAATCTGCATGCCATCCACGTTGTTGCGCGCCGGCCTCGGCCTGGCGTTGGCCTCACTGAGCACCGCACCGGCGGTGGGCGCGTCGCGCTTCGTCGCCGACCCCTACCCCAGCACCTATCAGGCCCATCCCGATGGCCCGGTGCTGATCCAGAACGCCACCGTGCTGACCGGCACCGGCCAGCGCCTGGAGCATGCCGACGTACTGCTGCGCGACGGCCGCATCGTCGCCGTCGGCCCGCAGCTGCAGGCCGATACCGGCATCACCCGCATCGATGCGCAGGGCAAGTGGGTCACCCCCGGGTTGATCGATGTCCACTCGCACCTGGGCGTCTACCCCAGCCCCGGCGTCAGCGCGCACAGCGACGGCAACGAGATGACCGCGCCGGTCACCGCCAATGTCTGGGCCGAGCACTCGGTGTGGCCGCAGGACCCCGGCTTCACCGCGGCCCTGGCCGGCGGCGTCACCAGCATGCAGGTGCTGCCCGGCTCGGCCAACCTGGTCGGCGGCCGCGGCGTGGTGCTGAAGAACGTGCCGGCCACCACCTACCAGGCGATGAAATTCCCCGGCGCACCGTGGGGCCTGAAAATGGCCTGCGGCGAAAACCCGAAGCGCGTCTACGGCGGCAAGGGCACCGCCCCGGCCACGCGCATGGGCAACGTGGCCGGCTACCGCGCCGCCTTCATCGACGCGGCTGACTACATCGCCAAGAACAGCCCGAAGCCGGTCAAGCGCAAGGGCTGGTTCGGCAGCGACATGGGCGACAGCGCCGGTGATGCCGGCGGCAAGCGCGACCTCAAGCTGGACACGCTGGCCGGCGCCATCCAGGGCGACATCCGCGTGCACATCCACTGCTACCGCGCCGACGAAATGGCCACCATGCTCGACCTGGCCAAGGAGTTCGGCTTCAAGGTGGCCGCCTTCCACCACGGCGTGGAAGCCTACAAGCTGGCCGACCGGCTGGCCGCCGATGGCGTCTGCGGTGCGCTCTGGGCCGACTGGTGGGGCTTCAAGATGGAAGCCTTCGATGGCATCGCCGAGAACATCGCGCTGGTCGACCGGCCGAAGAACAGCTGCGCCATCGTCCATTCCGATTCGCCCGAGGGCATCCAGCGCCTGAACCAAGAAGCGGCCAAGGTGATGGCCGCAGCACGCCGCGCGCGCATGCCCGACATCGCCCCGGAACACGCGATCACCTGGATGACCGCCAACGCCGCCAAGGCGCTGGGCATCGAAGGCCAGACCGGCACCCTCGAGGCCGGCAAGATGGCCGACGTGGTGGTGTGGAACGGCAATCCCTTCAGTTCGTATGCGCTGGCCGAGCAGGTGTACGTCGATGGCCGGCGGCTGTATGACCGCGGTGCGCCGGCGGCAACGCCGCGTTCGGACTTCCAGCTTGGCCAGGAGGTGCGCTGATGGGCCGTTCCACGCAGATGACGAAGCCTGTCAGGAAGAGCCGCCGAGCATGGCTCGGCGCTACCGTCATGGTGCTGGCAGGCATCGCAGGCACCACATCGGCGCAGGACCTGCTGGTGCGCAACGCCACGGTGCACACCGCCAGCGCGCGCGGCAGCCTGCAGAACACCGACGTGCTGGTGCAGGGCGGCATGATCCGCGCGGTCGGCCCCGGCCTGGCGGCACCGGGCGGCGTGGCCGTGGTGGAGGCCAACGGCCGCCCGCTCACTCCGGCCCTGTTCGGCGGCATCACCGAGATCGGCATCGAAGAGGTCTCCGGTGAATCGAGCACGGTGGACAGCACGCTGAAGATCGGCGAGCAGCCGCTGCGCCCGGAATTCGACGTCACCCTCGCCTATAACCCGGCCTCGGTGCTGATTCCCGTGGCACGCCTGGACGGCATCGGCTTCACCGCGCTGGGCGCAGCCACCGGCGGTGGCTTCGTGGCCGGCCAGGGCGGCGTGATGCGCCTGGATGGCAGTGCCGACCCGATCGGCCCGCGTGCGCTGTTCCTGCGCCTGGGCGCGGCCGCGTCTGAGCTGACCGGGCAATCGCGCGCGGCGCAGTGGATGCTGCTGCAGCAGATGGTGGACGAAGCGCGCGGCCAGGTCGCCGCCGATTCGCCGCATGCGCTGCTGACGCCCGCCGGCCGCCGCACCCTGGCCCGCTATCTCTCCGGCCAGGGCCGCATCGTGGTGGAAGTGGACCGTGCCGCCGACATCCGCCAGCTGCTGCGCTGGGCCGCACGCGAGAAGGTGAAGATCGCCATCGCCGGTGGCGCCGAGGCCTGGCAGATGGCCGCGGAACTGGCCGCGGCACAGGTGCCGGTGTTCGTCGATGCGCTGGGCAACCTGCCCACCAGCTTCGACCAGATCGGCGCCACCCTGGAAAACGCCGCGCGCCTGCAGCGTGCGGGCGTGCCGGTCAGCTTCGCCCAGCGCGACGA